>JAAZOZ010000131.1 GCA_012797505.1 Smithella sp.
GGATAGGTTTCGGCGCCGTCGGTTACATCACACAAAGAAAGCTTGTCCGCGTTGGGATGCGGGCGGACGGATAAAATTTTTGCAATCACGACGCCGGAAAATTTGGGGGCCAGGGTTTGAATTTCGTCCACTTCCAGGCCGGCCATGGTCAGCCGGTCCGCAAGCTCCTCGGCCGAGAGTTCCAAATCGATATAATCTTTAAGCCATTTGAGACTGACCAGCATGCCAGCACGTTCTCCTAAAATTGCTTCAGGAATCGAATATCGTTTTCAAACAAAAGACGGATGTCGGAAATCCCGTATTTGAGCATGGCCATGCGCTCCAGGCCCATACCGAATGCGAAGCCGGTATAGAGTTCCGGATCATAACCGACGTTTTGAAAGACAGCGGGATCGACCATGCCGGAGCCCAGAATCTCCAGCCATCCGGACTGTCCGCAGACGCGGCATCCTTTGCCGCCGCACATGACGCAGCGGATATCGACCTCCGCGGACGGTTCCGTGAAGGGAAAGAAACTGGGCCGAAAGCGCAGGATCGTGTCTTCCCCGAAAACTTTCCTCAAGAAAGCGGTCAGAATGCCTTTCAGATCGCCAAAACTGACGCCGCGATCCACCAGCAACCCCTCCACCTGATGAAACATCGGCGTGTGGGAAACATCGGAATCCCGACGGTACACCCGCCCCGGCGACAAAATGCGCACGGGCGGTTTTACCTTCTCCATAATCCGGACCTGAACGGGCGAGGTATGCGTGCGCAGCACCATATTTTCTTCAATGTAGAAAGTGTCCTGCATGTCCCGGGCGGGATGATCTTTGGGAATGTTGAGCGCTTCGAAGTTGTAGTAGTCCAGCTCGACTTCCGGCCCCTCGACCACGGAAAATCCAAAAGCCGCGAAGATATCGCAAATTTCCCGGCGGATTTGAACCACGGGATGGAGGCTGCCCGCGCGGATGCCTCTGCCGGGCAGGGTAACGTCAATCTGCTGGCCGGCCAGCATCCCGGCCTTTTGATCCTCCGTCCGACGCCGCAGGGCTTCTTCGATGTTTTTTTCCAGAAGCTCCTTGACTTCGTTGCAGCGCTTTCCGAAAGAACGCCTTTCTTCGGCCGGCACGGAAGAGATATTTCTCAGCAAACCGGTAAGAAGGCCTTTGCGGCCGAGGTATTTTGTTCTCACAGCCAGAATCGAATCCTCGGAGCCGGTCTTTTCCAGTTCGGCCAGAGCATTCTTTTCCAGATGCTGAAGATCCGCAATCATGCCGCCTGCTCGCCTTTGGCCATCTGGACAATCCGAGCGAAATTCTGCGGATCATTGACGGCCAGCTCCGCCAGAATCTTGCGATCCAGACCGATGTTCGCCTTCTTCAAACCGTCCATGAGGCGGCTGTAGGAAATTTGATTTTGACGGGCAGCGGCGTTAATCCGGGCAATCCACAACGCGCGGAACTCCCGTTTGCGGCCCCTGCGGTCGCGATAGGCATAGCTCATGGCCTTGTTGACGGCTTCCGTCGCGGTTCGCAGCAGCCGGCTGCGGGCTCCGAAAAACCCCTTGGCCATTTTTAAAATTTTTCTTCTTTTCTTCCTGGCGGTGACGCCTCTTTTGATCCTAGCCATTTTCTTTTACTCTCCTCAAATATAAAACAACTTCCTTAGGCTTACGGCCTACAAATAAGGAATCAGCCTCTTGATGGCTTTTTCATTGGCGCCATGCACCAGCGCGGCTTTCCTCAGCGTTCTTTTTCTTTTGGTGGTTTTCTTCGTGAGGATGTGGCTGGCAAACGCCTTGCTGCGCTTGATCTTTCCCTTCGCGGTCACGGAAAAACGTTTGGCCGCTCCCCGATGTGTCTTCATTTTTGGCATCTTCTCACCTCATTCTTTGCTTCTCGCGGATTTATTTCTTCGGTGAAACAATCATCACCATGCTTCGGCCTTCCAGCCGGGGCTCCTGGTCCATCATGCATTCATCGACCAGCGACGCCTTGATCTGCTCCATGATTTTGCGGCCGATCTCGGTAAAGGCGATCTCCCGCCCCCGGAAAATCATGGATATCTTTACCTTGTCTTTCTGCTCCAGAAACTTTTTAATATGCTTGATCTTGACCTGCAAATCGTGCGATTCCGTTTTGGGTCTCAATCGGATTTCCTTGACATGAATCACCGTCTGGCTTTTCCGGGCGTCGTGAATTTTCTTGCTCTGCTTGTAGCGGAATTTCCCGTAGTCCATGATTTTACAGACGGGCGGATCGGCATTGGCCGACACTTCCACCAAATCCAGACCGGCCCTTTCCGCATGCGCCATCGCCTCCTCCAGAGCAATCACGCCCAGGGGCTGGCCTTCTTCGTTAATGACTCTGACGTTTGCCGACCTGATTTCCCGGTTGATCCTTAAATCCTTAGCTATACGGCACCTCCTAAGGTAATTCACCTTACAGTCAATGGTTACTTCTTTTGTTCACACGCGTTCTGCATCAGAACAATGAATTCTTCCACCGGCAGCGCGCCGAGATTCCGACCGTCGCGGGCTCTGGGCGTCACGGTCCCGGCCGCCACTTCCTTGTCGCCGATGACCAGCATGTAGGGAATTTTCTGCATTTGGGCCTGGCGGATTTTATACCCCAGTTTGTCGTTGTCGAAATACGCTTCACAACGCAAGCCGGCCCCGGTCAACTGGTCAACCACCTTGCGGGCGTAAGGAATCTGCTTGTCCGTGACCGTCAGCACGACACATTGTACGGGCGCCAGCCATACCGGAAACGCCCCGGCGTAATGTTCGATGAGAACACCCATGAACCGCTCGATGGCCCCCAGAATTACCCGGTGCAGCATCACGGGGCGGTGCTTTTCGCCGTCGGGGCCGATATAGCTCAGGTCGAACCGTTCCGGCAGCGTGAAATCGCACTGGATCGTCGCGCACTGCCATTTTCTTTTCAAGGCGTCCTTGAGCTTGAAGTCGATTTTCGGTCCGTAAAACGCGCCGTCGCCTTCGTTCACCTCGTAAGGGATCCGGTTGTCCGTAAGCGCGTTTTCCAGCGCGCGGGTGGCCAGATCCCAGTCCGCTTCGGAACCGATGGAATGCTCCGGCCGGGTGCTGAGTTCCACTTCATATTCAAAACCGAAAATGCCCATCGCATAACTGACAAAGTCAGCGATGGCGCGGATTTCCGCATTCAGCTGTTCGGGCATGCACAGAATGTGCGCGTCATCCTGGGTGAACTGACGCACACGCATCAAGCCGTGCAGAACGCCGGTCTTTTCGTGGCGATGGACGGTGCCCAGTTCGAAATACCTGAGCGGCAGGTCCCGGTAGCTCCGGATTTTGGATTTGTAGATCAGCATGTGCGACAGGCAGTTCATCGGCTTGATGCCGTAAGTCTGCTCGTCCACTTCGGTAAAATACATGTTGTCGCGGTAGTGATCGAAATGGCCCGATTTTTTCCACAGGTCCACTTTCAGAATCTGGGGACCCATCACCATGTCGTAGCCGCGCTTCAAATGCTCTTTTCTTTCCCACTCTTCGATGATGTATCTCAGCAGCATGCCCTTGGGATGGAAGATGACCAACCCCGCGCCCGCTTCGTCATTCACCTGAAACAAATCGAGTTCTTTGCCCAGACGCCGGTGATCTCTCTTTTTGGCCTCTTCCAGGAGTGTCAGATAATCCTGAAGCGCCTGCTCGTCGGCAAAGCCCGTGCCGTAGATGCGCTGGAGCATCTTATTTCGCTCATCGCCGCGCCAGTAGGCGCCTGCCACGCTCAGCAGCTTGAAGGCTTTGATCATGCCGGTCCGCGGAATGTGCGGGCCACGGCATAAATCAACATAATCCCCGTCTTTGTAAAGGCTGACCACGGAAACATCCGCGGGCAAATCGCGAATCAGCTCCACCTTGTAATCTTCGCCCTTCCCGGAAAACAGTTCCACCGCCTTTTCGCGGGGCAGCTCCTCGCGGACAAAAGGATAATCGGCCGCGACGATTTCCTTCATCCTTTTTTCGATTTTTTCAAAATCATCCA
>JAAZOZ010000132.1 GCA_012797505.1 Smithella sp.
AGCGACCTTTTGCGGATAAACCAGTGGTTGATGACGGTGGTGGCCGACAGGAACTCGGCGAAAGCGAGCCCGAGGCCTCCCATCACTCCGAAAAAGAGATAAACCTGCCAGATTTCGCGAACCTGGGACATGCCCAGCAGACCCAGCGCCGCAATGACATTGCCCAGCACAATGTTTTTCCGGGCTCCGAAACGGGCGACGGTAACGCCCGCCAGCGGCCCCAGCATGCCGCCGATGATGAGAAACAGCGTATAGGGGCCGGACAGGGCCGAGCGGCTCCATCCGAAAGATTCGCCCATTGACGGCAGAAAGACGCCGAAGGCGTACGTGACATTCCCGCAGATGGCCCCGTAGGCCAGCATGACGCCCGCCAGTGTTGTCCAGCCCGAAAAAGCCGGCTGCGTTGATGGTGATGAATGGATCATGCAGATCCCTGCTTGCCTGCCTTTATGAAAATAACTATAGGAAGAACGCCCGCGTCTGTCAATAAATAAGCATAAGCTCTTGATATTGCTCATATTATTTTGAATTCCCAAAGAAGGAGAAAAAGGTTACAATGCGTTCACGGCGGATCTGCCCTTGCAAGGCTTGCCGTCATCAGGGGTAAAAGATTATGACAGGATCGGATGTTCTGGTAGTGGTTGGCCACAGCGGCGTTGTGATTCCGCCGGAGATTTCTCTGGAGGACTTGACGGACGAGTTTACCGCTTTGCTCAAAAACGTGGACTGGTACACGCAGTGGCTGTATGACTTTCGTGATATTCTGGGAAACCGTCAGTTGGTTTTTCCCTGCTGCAGCATTCTGCTGGATGCCAACCGCGATCCCGCCGATCTGGACGAAGCCGTGCCGGTTCGGGACGTTTTCGGCCGCCCGATTTACCGCAGCGCCTATGAGCCTTCGCCGTCCATGCGGGCGGCCTGGTCGGACAAGTATCTGAAACCTTTCCACCGCGGCATCGAAGAAAATATTTCCGCGGGCGCCGGCCTTCTCTTTGACGGCCATTCAACCGTCACCGCCCGCGGCGTGGCCGCCAACCAGATCGATCTGATGAATTTTCAGCATACGGACCGCGAGGAAAAGGCGCTGTACTACTGTCCGGACGTCATCGTGGAAACATACGCCGAGGAACTGCGCAAGCGGCTGCCCGACGCGCTGGTGACGGTGAACGCTTCGGAATATGTGGCGGTGCACGGTCATATCTGCGCCGCGCACTCGGTCAATGCCGTCAAAAGGGTCGGCGCGCGTGCTCCGGCCTTCATTCAGGAAACCAACGAAAACCTCTATAAGAACAGCGACGGGACGCCGAATGTCGGCCAGATCAACCGGCTGAGGCGCGCGTTTGCCGAATCGCTCGCGCAGACGCTTCAGTCGCTTCAGGAATCACAGAAAGTCACGATGATCGATCTGCACCTGGGCAAGCAGGTTTACGACTATGACTGCGGCGTGCAGGCGCTTCAGACGGTGATGACGTATTACGGCGTGGAGGTGGACCGCGACGAGCTGATGCAGACGCTCGGCACGACGGAGGAAAGCGGCACGCCGCCCAAGGCCATGATCGCGGCCGCGCAGCATTACGGCTTTGAAGTCAAATCGGGAACGCAGTGGTCGCTCAACCAGGTGAAGCAGTTCGTGGATGCGGGCACGCCGGTCATCGTTCTCCTGCAGGCCTGGGCGGAGCGCTACATGACCCTCGATGACTGGCGCAGCGACTGGGACAACGGCCATTACGCCATTGTGATCGGCCTCAACAAGGACGTGCTGCTGTTCGAGGATCCGGCCACCATTCGCCGCACCTGGCTGCGCGAGCGGGAGTTTCTGGCGCGCTGGCACGATATGGATGTGAAGACCGGAGAGAAATACGAGCATTTCGGCATGGTGCTTCTGGGGAAACAGCCTGCGAAGCTGTCGCTGGAGCATATGGACTGACGACGCCGCGCGGGCTACATTTCCACCCGTGTCACGATCCCCTGCAGGCGGCTGGGCGGCAGCTTGCTGAACTGAACGAAGTTGGGCGAAATCCGCTTGATCAGACTGAAGACGCCCCAGATGGGATTGCGTGTGACAATATCCTCCACGCCGTAAAAGATGACCTTTTCCTGAATGCCCTGCTCCTTGATCAACGCCTCGATATCCAGAACTTCCCGGTAACCGGCTTCGATTTCAAGAGCTTCGAGGCCCGGCCCCAGATCCGGCTTGTGATGAACCGCAACGCCGTAGGGTTCATCGGTGCGGTTGATCGAAATCAGGATGTTGCGCTCGTAGATGATGTTGCTGCGAAAAATGCTGTGGACAATGTAAGGAGAGATCATCTGGGTTCCCCGGCAGAAAAACAGGGCCGCGCCAAGAATATTTCTCCCTTTGGCGTAGATCTGCTGATAGCTGATAAAAAAAGTTTCCCAATCCAGCGGACGCAGCGCCTTGAAAAGGCGTTTCTGCCCTTTCGTCCAGATGAGAATTGTCGTCAGAGGGACGGCGGCCAGGATGAGCGACCAGTAGGCGCCATGGGGCAGTTTGCTCAGCGTGGACAGGAAATACGCAAAGGCGATGCCGGTGATGAAGACGGCGGCCGGCAGTTTCCATCGCATCTTTTTAATCTGTGAGAAGATCAGGATCATCATCAGACCGGTAATGGTCATCGATCCGGTTACTGCCATGCCGTAGGCCGCGGCGAGGTTCTCCGATTTCTGGAAAAGAAGGATCATGAAAATGACCGCGATCATGAGAGTCCAGCTCACAAACGGAATGTGGATCTGCGATTTGATCCGGCTCGACGTGTAGTCCACCTTCATCAGCGGCAGAATCCGTGTGGTGATGCCCTGGTAAACGATGGAAAAGGTTCCGCTGATAATCGACTGGGATGCGATGATGGTGGCCAGAAAGGTCAACAGGAGAAACGGGATATAGAGAAACGCCGCCTGATGCCGCACCATGCCGAACAGCAGGTACTTGACGTCCGGATGGGTGACGGCAAAGACGCCCTGCCCCATGTAGTTAAGGAGAAGCGCGCCAAACACAAAGTACCAGGCGTGCAGGATGGGCTTTCTCCCCAGATGGCCCATGTCGGCATACAGGGCTTCGCCGCCCGTGGCGCACAGGATGACCTCGGAAAGGACGAAAAATCCGGCCAGCCCGTTTTCCGAAAGAAAAACAAAAGCGTAGTAGGGATTGACGGCCTTGAAAATGCCCGGCATGGCGGTGATGGAAACCAGCCCCGTGATGGCCAGGCAGGAAAACCAGACGACCATGACCGGACCGAAAATTCCGGCGACTTTGTCCACTCCCCGGGATTGAAGAGAAAAAAGCCCGATCGCGATAAGAACGGCGATCAGTATCAGAATTTCCCAGCGCACATTCTCCAGGCCGGGAACCAGCAGGATGCCTTCCACGGCGGACATGAGAGTAATGGCAGGGGTGATGACGCCGTCTCCCAGCAAGAGCGAAACCCCGACGAACGCCAGAAATCCTGCAAAAGCCAGCTTGCGGCCGGGTTTGAGCGCTCTGCGCAGGATTTCACGCAGCATGATCTCTCCTCCCTGCCCCTTGTAGGAGAGGCTCATGGCCAGCCAGGCGTATTCGCCCGTGACGAGAATCAGAAGGGTCCAGACCACCAGGGAAAGAATTCCCAGAATGCTGGCCTCGGTTCTCGGCGTCAGCGCAAAGACGACGGTCAGGGTATAAATGGGGCTTGTGCCGATGTCGCCGAACACAATGCCCATGGAACGGACCACGCCGCTCCAGAAAGGTTCCTTCCTGTGGTTTGTCACATACCCCCCCTCAATTTGAGCCTGCCTTACCACTGAAAAACCGGGCGGTCAAGCGCGGTGAAGGGCCCCGGCGCCGGGCTTTTTTGCTGGTTTTTCCGGATGGTCCCGCTCTTCGAATGGTCATTGACAGACGGCCGGATTCTTTCTATAGTTGAGCCTGCAAGATTGAACCGATTCATCCGTAAAAATTTATTTCAGGGGGCTGTCATGACCGCGGAGCTTTGCATCGCAAAATCCGGAGAAAAGGAAATTCTTCTGCTGCCCGCCATGGCCAACCGCCACGGGCTCATTACCGGCGCGACCGGCACCGGGAAAACCGTCACGCTGCAAAAGATGGCCGAGTCCTTCGCGTCTATCGGCGTGCCGGTCTTTCTGGCCGACGTCAAGGGAGACCTCTCCGGCATCGGGGCGGCGGGTGTTGCTTCCGAGAAATTGATGAAGCGGCTGGAGGGGATCGGCGTCACGGAATTCCACCCGCGCGCCAACACCGCCGTGTTCTGGGATGTGTTCGGGGAAAAAGGGCACCCGGTGCGCGCCACGGTCTCCGACATGGGGCCGATGCTGCTTTCGAGGCTGCTCAATCTCAATGACACACAGACCGGCGTGCTGACGCTGGTTTTCAAGATCGCCGACGACAACGGCCTGCTGCTTTTGGATCTGAAGGACCTGCGGGCCATGATTCAGTTTGTGGGCGACAACGCCAAACAGTTCACCACGGAATACGGGAACATCTCGGCGGCGTCCGTCGGCGCGATCCAGCGGGGGCTTTTGACGCTGGACGAGCAGGGCGGCGACAAGTTTTTCGGCGAACCGATGCTGAACATTGCCGATTGGATGCAGACCGACACGGAGGGGCGGGGCGTGGTCAACGTGCTGGCCGCCGACAAGCTGTACAACAATCCCAAACTTTACTCCACTTTTCTCCTGTGGATGCTGGCCGAACTTTTTGAGCAGCTGCCGGAAGCGGGGGATGTCGAAAAGCCAAAACTGGTGTTCTTTTTTGACGAAGCCCACCTGCTGTTTAACGACGCGCCGGCTGCGCTTCTGGAAAAGATCGAGCAGGTGGTGCGGCTGATCCGCTCCAAGGGGGTGGGCGTGTATTTCGTGACGCAAAATCCGCTGGACATTCCGGAAAGCGTCCTGGGACAGCTGGGAAACCGCGTCCAGCACGCCCTGCGCGCCTTCACGCCGCGCGATCAGAAAGCGGTCAAGACGGCGGCGGAGACCATGCGGCCCAACCCCGCTTTCAATACGGCGGATGTGATTATGGAGCTGGGCGTCGGGGAGGCGCTGATTTCTTTCCTGGATGAAAAAGGACGACCGGCGCAGGTGGAAAGATCTTTTGTCATCGCGCCCGGTTCCCGCCTCGGCGTGCTTACCGACGCCGAACGGCAGGCGGCCATTCAGCGGTCCACGGTTTTCGGGCGCTATGAAAAAGCGCTGGACCGGGAATCCGCCTACGAAAAGCTGCGCGCCTCCGTTGCGGAAGAGAAGGCTCCGGCAAAGCCGCAGGCTCCAGCCGGAAAAGTTCCGGCCGGCAAGCCCGAACCGGAGGCGCAGGGCGGCGGCATTCTGGGCGGCGCCTTGGGAGACTTGCTGTTCGGACGCACCGGACCGCGCGGTGGAAAAACAGACGGCCTGGTTCAGGCCTCGGCCAAGAGTCTGGCGCGGACGATCGGATCAACCGTCGGACGCCAGATTGTCCGCGGGGTCCTGGGGTCTCTGCTGGGCGGAAAAAAATAACCGCGCGCCGCAGCATGATCCGGTCGGGTTATTTTTTTGCCGGTTTCTTTTTGGCAGCCGGCTTCGGAGGGGCTTTTTTTACGGCCGGCTTTTTGGCAGCCGGTTTTTCTTTCTTCACCGCGGTTTTTTTCTTGGGTGCGGCGGCTGCCTTTTTCGATAGCCGGGGGCCTTTATTAACCATGAGTTCTTCGCAGCAGATCAGATCGGCAAAAGCGCACCCGCATTCCTCATCCACAATGACTGAAAGTCCGCATACCTCACAATTTAAAACATCACCGGGCTTTACCTTTGACATTTGCAGTTCCTCCTCGTTGTTTATGAGTTTTCCCTTCCGATTCTGACGTATCCGATGGGTTTATTTGTAGTGCAAAACCGGTTTTCTTTCAAGCGTTGAATGCACGGGGACGCTTTTTTATGAGCGTCCGCGCTTCCCTGGCCGACGGATCGGGGAACGGTAAAGCGCGCCAAATCAAAGGACATCTTGACTTTACAGGCCTCTCTGGTATGATTTTCGCCCGAAGAAGGAGAGGCAGGCATGAATCAGAAAATGAAGAACATTTTGCAGATTACGCCGCTGAAGATTACGCTTTTTGTCATTTTGATCGCGCTGGCGCTGTTTTTGATGGACTTTCAGTTTCTGCGCCTGGTGGAACTCAAAACGCTGGATCTGCGCATCGCGTCACGCGGCGACCTGAAGCCAGGCGGTGAAACCGTCATTGCCGTCATCGATGAAAAAAGCCTTTCCGAACTGGGCCGGTGGCCCTGGCCCCGGACAACGATCGCGCAAATGGTGCGAAAGTTGAAGCAGAACGGCGCCAAGGCGGTCGGCTTTGACATTGTTTTTTCCGAACCGGACATCAATGCCAATCTGAAAACCATTGACGCGCTTTGGGCCGAAATGAAAAAAAGCGGTATTTCCCAGCCCGGCGTCATTGATCTGCTGCGCAGGAAAAGAGCCGACGCGGACACGGACGCGATACTTGCCGCCTCCATCAAGGAGGCCGGCAACGTCACCCTCGGATATTTCTTTCATTTTGCCCGAAAAGGATCCGATCAGGATCTGGCGCATCTCACGGCAAAGCGCATCGCGGAAAACGCGCGGTGCATAGAAAACTCCCGCTATCCAATGGTCAATTCCAGCTCGGGCAAGCCCAGCGATGCCCATATGCCGCATGCCTTCGCGCCGGAAGCCAATATTCCCGTTCTGTCTGCGGCGGGCCGCAACAGCGGCTATTTCAACGCCCTTCCCGACAGCGACGGGTCGAACCGCTGGTCGCCGCTGGTGATCGCTTTTGAAAACAATTACTATTCATCCCTGGCCGTTTCCCTGGTTTGGGCCTATCTCGATTTTCCCAATCTCTCGCTGAATCTCGAACCTTTCGGCGTAAATAGCGTGACCATTGACGATATCGTGATTCCGACGAATGAATCGGGGCAGTTGCTGATCAATTATATGGGGCCGCCGCAGACGTTTCCCCATTACTCCATTGCCGACATTCTGGCCGACCGTCTTCCGAAGGACGCCTTTCGCAACAAGATCGTTCTGGTCGGCGCGACGGCCATCGGCATTTATGATCTGCGCGTGACGCCTTTTTCCTCCACGTTTCCCGGCGTCGAAATTCACGCCAACGTCATCGACAATATTCTGCACCGGAACTTTCTGATCCACTCTTCCGTGACCCGTTTCATCGATGTTTGCTCGATTATTCTTTTCGGGTTGATCCTCGGGATTTTGATTCCCCGTCTGCGGCCGATCACCGGCATGATTGCCGCTTTTTTGATGATCGCCGCCTTTGTCGTGATCAATTTCTTCGTTTTCTTCAGCTTCAACACCTGGCTGAACCTTGTCTATCCGCTGATCACCATGGCGACGATTTATCTGGGCATCACGATTTATCATTACTTCAAGGAAGAGCGGGAAAAGAAGAAAATCCGCGGCGCGTTCCAGTACTACCTGACCTCCTCGGTTATCAATGAAATGCTGAAGGACCCGGGCAAGCTCAAGCTGGGCGGCGATAAGAAAGACCTGACCGTGCTGTTTTCGGACATCCGCGGCTTCACCACGATTTCCGAAAAAATGACGCCGGAAGAGCTGGTCGCCCTGCTCAATGAATACCTGACGACCATGACGAATCAGGTGTTCCATTACGACGGACTGCTGGACAAGTACATGGGCGACGCCATCATGGCGGTCTTCGGCGCGCCGCTGGATCAGCCCGATCACGCCGAGCGCGCCTGCCGGACCGCGCTGGCCATGATGAAAGAGTTGCGCAAGCTGCAGGATAAATGGAAAGCGGAAGGGCGCCCCGTGTTCGACATCGGCGTCGGACTCAATTCCGGCGACATGGTCGTGGGCAACATGGGATCGGAGATGCGCTTTGACTACACGGTCATGGGCGACATGGTCAACCTGGGCTCGCGGCTGGAAGGGACCAACAAGGAATACGGCACCAATATCATCATCAGCGAGTTCACCTATGAAAAAGTGAAAGACGCCATGTGCTGCCGCGAACTCGACGGCGTCCGCGTCAAAGGCAAGCTGAAGCCGGTCAAAATCTACGAATTGCTGGGCGAGAAGAAAGACGAGGCGGCGTTCAGGGATCTGCTGGAAGGCTTCGGCAAGGGGCTGGCGCTCTACCGGGAAGCAAAGTGGGATGAGGCGATTGCCGCGTTCCAGGGCGTTTTGGCCGCGCGACCCAACGACACCCCGTCAAAGGTGTATGTGGAGCGGTGCAAAAATCTGAAAGAGAACCCGCCCGCCGAACCGTGGGACGGCGTGTTCGTCATGACGAAGAAATGAGCCCGGGAAACGAGCAGAAATACCGCAGCTGGGTGGAAGTGGATTTGGACGCTTTTGCCGCGAATCTGCGCGAAATTCAGCGCCTGATCGGCCCCGGCGTGGATTTCCTGCAGACCGTGAAGGCCGACGCCTACGGCCACGGCGCCATTGAAATATCCCACGCCGCCCTGCGGGCGGGCGCGCGGATGCTGGGCGTGGCCAACGCCGACGAGGGCGTTCAGCTTCGGGTCAGCGGCATTGAAGCGCCCATCGTCATTCTGGGCCCCTCCATCCCGTCGGAGATTCCGGACATGATCAAATACAACCTGACGCCGTCCGTTTCCGACGCGGGATTTGCCGAAGCGCTCGAAAGCCGGCTTATCCGCGCCCGCCGGAAGCTGCCGGTTCATGTGGAAGTGGACACCGGCATGGGCCGGGGGGGCACGATGCACAGCGAAGCCCTGGATCTGATTCAGCGCATTCTGGCACTGCCCCATCTGGTTCTGGAAGGCCTGTTCAGTCATTTTGCGGCCAGCGAAAATCTGACGTCCTACAACGAACGGCAGTGGAAATTGTTTTCAGATCTTCTGGCGGAGCTTGCGCGCCGGGGCATTTCCATTCCCATCCGCCACATGGACAACAGCGGCGCGATTTTGAATTATCCCGGGCTGAAGCTGGAGATGACGAGGCCTGGCATCATGACATACGGCATCTATCCCTCAAACGAAACCAGGGACAAAGCCCATCTGACGCCCGTCATGTCTTTTAAAACGACGATCGTTCTGGTCAAGGAATTTCCCGCGGGCTACGGCATCGGCTACAACCGCACCTACATCACGCAGGAAAAAACTCGCGTGGCGACCATCCCGGTCGGCTACGGCGACGGCTACCCGTTTCTCCTGTCCAACCGCGGCGAAGCCCTGATCCGCGGTCGGCGAGCGCCGGTCATCGGAAGAGTGTCCATGGACATG
>JAAZOZ010000133.1 GCA_012797505.1 Smithella sp.
ATAGGTATCTCTACGGGTAAATTCCCCGCTCCTTGGGGCGAAATTATTAAAGGGTTTCCTTCTACAATACCCCGCTGCTTGCGGCGGGGGAGTTTATTGAGCGGACAAGGAAGAGGAAAGGCTGCAAAACGCTTCATCGGATTGTGTGACGGGGGGAATCGGGTTGCCGACGCGACTTCCCCAAAGTCCGGGTGAAGTATAGGCAGGGAAATCCGTATTGTCAAGATTTTCTGACTTGCGGTCAGGTTCCCTCGTGATCAAAACCCGTCCGCCAGAGGCCGTCCGTCATGAGGATGCGGGACGGCTCTTCCGGCCGGGCCGGTTGTTTGTATCTTTCGATGCCGTATTCCGGATCGTGAGGCAGTTTGATCATGTTTTCCCCCGGTTCGGGCAGGATGGGATAGATGGCCCGGCCGCGGGTTCCGGCAAAAAGGTCGTTGAGGCAGGCGTATCGGGCCAGCTCTTCCAGCGTTTTCAGGGTCGGCGGCATCAGCACGATTTCCCGGCCGCGGTATCTGCGCAGAAACTCTTCGGGCTTTGCCCAGAGGCTGTCCGTCAGTTCGCCCTGATCGGTGGCGGCCGACTGGTCTTCCGGGAGCGCGGCCAGAAAGAAACGGGTGCTGAAGCGTTTCGGCAGGAATTCCGGCGTGATCCAGTGGGCATAAGGCGCCAGCGCATCCAGGGGAAAGACCAGATTTTCCAGCCGGGCCATCTCGCCCAGGGTGGTCCGGCCGGCGTTCAGTTCCCTGCGATAGGCGGTAAAACGAGCATTGCGCTCTTCCGAAGTCAGGTTCAGGGGGCTTCCGTCCCGTGTTCGCGCCAGCAGGATGCCCGTTTCTTCAAAGGTTTCCCGGATGGCGCAGACAAAAAGGCTCTGCGCCGTTTCCGGGGAAAGGGTATCATCCTGCAGCAGCGCCCGCGGATCAAAGCCCGCCGGCATGGAAATACAGTTTTGGAGTTTTTCGTCCCGGTCGGCGTCCGCGATCTGTCCGCCCGGGAAAACATAGGCCTCCGCCATAAAAGACGAACGGCTGTGGCGGCGGGCCAGAAAAACATTCCAGGCGTCCGCGGGATGGCTTCGGACCAGAATGACCGTCGCCGACTCTTTGGGCACGGCAGGTTGTCCGGATGCGGCCACGCTTTCTCCTTTTTCTCTTTATTTCGCGATCTGTCCGCCGTCCACGACCATGACGTGGCCGGTGATGAACTGCGACGCGTCGGAGGCCAGGAACACCGCCACGCCTTTCATGTCGTCGATTTCGCCGACGCGGCGCAGAGGAATTTCGTTAACGATGGCGTCGCGGATGGGTTTGAATTCCGGCTTGTCGATATAGGCCATCATATCCGTGTGGAAAAAGCCCGGCGCAATGGCGTTGACCCGGATTTTATAGGGCGCCAGCTTGACCGCGAGATTCATGGTCAGCAGGTTGATGGCCGCCTTGGTGGAGTTGTAGGGAACGGCCGGATGGGCTTCTTCGAGCGAGCCGCGGAAAGCCATAACCGATGAGATATTGATAATGTTGCCGCCCCCCTGCTCCTTCATGATGCGGGCCACTTTCTGCGTCAGCACCCAGACGCCCCGCACGTTCACGTTGAACACCTGGTCCCATTTTTCCAGCGGGAAATCCAGCGTGGGAGCGCCCCAGGTGGCCCCGGCGTTGTTGACCAGAATATCGATGCGGCCGAATTTGGCCACGGCTTCCTTCAGCATGGCTTCCACAGTGTCTTCCTTGGCCATATCGCAGGCAATGGCTGCGGCCTTCACTTTCTGGTTGGCCATGAGTTCGGCGGCGGTCGCCTCGAGATTTTTTATTTTGCGCGAGGTCAGAATAATATCGGCGCCCGCTTCCGCAAGTCCTGTGGCAATAAACTTGCCGATGCCTCTGCCGCCGCCTGTTACCAGCGCCACTTTTCCTTTCAGTGAAAACATGTCTGTCAGTTTCATGGTTTCCTCCTTCGTAAAATAGGGTCCGCCGGATTTTCTCCGGAGACGTTTGAATTTGACCTGCTGTTGCCTGATGAGATAGCTTTGGGCAACAGCTCGTTGAGAAAGAACCCTATCATAAACCGTCAAGAGGCGTAACCAAAATGTGAAAAAAGGATACAAAAAGAGTTCCGGCGACGTAGGCTTTGTGGATAAAGAATATTTATGTTATGGAGTTAACCATGAAGGAAGACCGGCTGAAAAATTTGACCCTGCAGCAGATGGAAGCGCTGATTTTTCTGGTGGAAGAGCGAAGTTTCAGCCGCGCGGCCGGGCGCATGTTTCTGACGCAGCCGGCTATGACCAAGCATATCCGCAACGTGGAAGACTGTCTGGGCGTAAAGGTGGTCAACCGCGGCAGCGGCGGCGTTTCCCTGACGCCGGAGGGCAAAATTCTTTACGACGTCGCGCGAAGGATCGTCCGTCTGCGCCGCGACGCAGCGGACAAAATTGATCAACTCCGAGAACAATCAGGCGGCGATGTTTATCTGTGCGCGAGCACGATTCCGGCCACCTACATTCTGCCGCGCGCCATCAGCGCGTTCAAAAAGGAGCATCCCGATATCCGGATTTTTCTCAAAACGGAGGACAGCGAGGAAGTGATGAACATGGTGCTGGATCGGGAGGTGGAAATCGGCTGCATCGGGAAAAGCCCTCAAAACGCAAAACTGGCCGGCCAGCCCGTCTGGCATGACCGGCTGATTCTGGTGGTTGCCGCGGATCACCGCTGGGCAAAAAAGGGGTCTGTCTCCGTTTCCGAACTGATGGCGGAGCCTTTTGTTCTGCGGGAAAAAGGGTCGGCCACACGCGATGTTTTTGAATTGTATATGAAAGAACAAAAGGCCGTTCGCCTTGCGGACTTCAACATCTGCGGCGAACTGGGCAGCTCCGAGGCCATCAAGGAGGCGGTTCTGGCGGGTCTGGGCGTTTCCGTTTTGTCCGCGCACGCCGTGGCAAGAGAACTCGCTTCCGGGATGCTGCTCGAAATTCCGCTGGCGTCCTGCCGCATCGAACGCCGGTTTTATCTGATTTGCCTGAAGTCGTTTGAACCTCGCGCGCATCATAAAGCATTTTTTGATTTCCTGAAGCACTACAAGGTGGCTCCCGCGGGATTGAAAAGGTAATGAAATACACGGCGTGAGAACCACCTCTAAGAAGGCTGCCCGCGCAATAGCCGTATCGTTGCGCTTGCAGTGCAGCCTCCTGGGTTGCGCGGCGTTTTCCCTCGAGCCGCCAGGGTGGCGCACAGTTTTTTTCAGGCCAAAAGGAAAAGAGACGAGGGGAAGGTTTTGAAGAGCAGCTTCTTCACCTCTTCAAGCGTGGCCGGATCCGTAACCGGCTCCACCCGGCTTACAGAATGCCCCGACGCTTCATCCCTTTTGCAATGCCGGGAGACGATGAACCCGGGAACATAAATGACACGGCACTCCACCGCACCGCAGCAGACGCTTCCGACGGTGGTTATCCCCTCGACATACAGAAGCTGCCGATTGCCGCAGGCCAGACATCCCTCGGCGCTCACCTTCAGGGTGACGGCCATGAAGCTGATTTCCCCGCCGCTGGGAACGTGAACGTATTCTTCCATTTAAACTCCCGAAATAAAGTTTTTCTTTTTACCCTGACCAGCCGCTTTGGCGCAAATCAAATCTTTGCACGGGGATGCGGTGCGGCAAGGTAAAATCGGAGCATCCTTATCCTTACATTTGTCTATATTTTCGTTGACATGTAAAATTTGAACCGTTATAATTTCAACCAACACAGCAAACACGCAAATCTCTCGGGCGCAAAGTCCAGCGGTACGGTTTTCATCCGGATCGATTCAGGCAGAAGAAAAAACAAACGTCAACTATTCAGCAGGCAAATCAGTGGGGTGCAGGCATGGATGAATTGATCACCCGGATTGTTGCCATTGAAAGACAGTGTTCTGCGGATGTCGAGCAGGTCCGGCAGGAGTATGCAAACAACATCGAGTCCCGCAAACAAAGTCTTGAAGATCAGAAAACCAGGGCGTTTGCCCAAATTACCGCCGCGGAGAAGCTCCGGCTGACAAAAGCAATGGAAGAAGCCAAAAGGCAGACCGAGGAGGCTTCTCTCGCTTTTCAAAGAGACTGCGAAATTCCGTTTCAAAACCAGGTTCTGGCGCAAACCATCAAAGAAGAGATTATTTCCATCTTGTTCGAGGGTTAGAAAAGGATGCGAAATTACGCCGATGTGCCCAATATCCACACGCGGATATACGCCATGAAAAGCCGCCTCTTCTCCCTTCGGGATTATATCCTGATGATCCGTGAGCCGGAGACGCTGCCCGGACATGTCTCCGGAATTCAGGATCCGATACAGGCCAAGGAGAAGCTCTTCGAGGAACAGATTGCGCCGATCTTCCCTCTGGTCGCGGCCCATGAAAAATATACGCCGTTTTTTATCGCCCATCTCCGCCAGTATGAGGCGCACAACGCCAAGATTCTTCTGGCGACGGCGGCGGGCCATCACAGTTTCCGCCAGTGGTACAATATCGGTCCCTTTGCTGCACTGGACAGGGGGCTGCTGGAAGAGCGGCTGTCGCTTGACGACGTCAAAACCCTTCTGGCCGGCATTTATCAGGACGAGACGTTCAGGGCCATTTCCGGCTACCGGCAGCTGGTGGTTCACCTGGATGACTGCACCGCCCGGAATCTTTACCGATCCGCCGAATTGCTTGTCGGTTCCGCCGCCGCGGAATTTCGCGAAATGATGCTCAAAAGGCTGGCCGTGATGACGCTGATCTGGTCGTACCGGCTCGGCGTGCATCACCGCCTCCCGCAGGAAAAAGTCCGGTTCTACATGGATAAGTTTCAGGCGCTTTACGGAGGCAGCGCCTGGTACCGGGTCGGTCTGGAACAGGACGCGCTTTCGGCCTATCTCGAGCAGAAAAGGAAAGATACGGGGCAGGAACCCTCCGTCACGGAAGTCGAACATTATCTTGAACAGACCTACTACGCATGGATTTCCCGCGCGTTCCACCGGGATTTTCACTCCATCTACTGCGTGGTCTCCTATCTGTGGCTTCTGTATTACCAGATTCGAAATCTTTTTCGAATCATCGACGGCCGGCGCTACGGGCTTGGCGCCGACGAGATCATCCGCAGAATGATCTGTGAATCGTGAGGTCGGGTATGTTTGTAAAATCGGATATCCGGAAAATAACGATCGCTTTCGACAAAGAACATCAGCGCAGGGTTTATCTTGCGCTGGGGAAGGCGGGACTCGTTCATCTTGCCCGTTTTCACGAGAAAGATTCCTTGGCGGACGGAGGACTGCAGGGCGAGGAGTCGCTGACCCGCGAGATCCTTTCGGCAACCGCTTATACTCTTGCCGCCCTGCATCTGGAGCCGGATGAGCGCGGAGGGGAGGCCAGGCTGGTGAATACGGCGCAGGATGAAGCGGAGGCTTCCGGCGTGAAAAGAAAGCTGGAGCGCGCGCTGCGGCTTCAGACAAAAATCCGGGATCAGCGGGAAATTCTGGCACGGGACATTGAATACGCCCGGGCGCTGGAGCGCATGGGCATCGACGCGGAAATGCTGAAAAAACCGGGCATTCTTCAAACGGTCTTCGGGACGGTGGAACAGACCGACTGGCTGGTTCCGTCCGACGAGCGTTTTATGATCGTCAGGACGGGACGCTTTGTGTTCGGGATGGCCCTGCCGGCTTTTGCCGCCGACATGATGCAGTTTCTGAAGGAAAACGGATTTGCCGACCAAGCGAAGGATGTCCGGACTATTTCTTCCGCTGCGCTGGAAAAGCGCGCGGATATTTTGCGGCGGCGTCTTGCGGCGCTGGATGCCTACGTCAACCGCCTGAAAGAGGAAAAAGGAGAGTTTCTCCGGCGGATGAACGCCGATTACCGGGCCTATGAGGAAGTCCTCAAAGCCATACGCCTGTCCGTGATTTCATCGCGGGCCATGTTTCTCACGGGGTGGGTGGACGCAAAGGAAAAGGCAATCCTCATGGAAATCATGAAGGAGGTTTGCGGCGGCGGGTTTGTCGTGTCGGAGCAGAAGGACGCCAACGCCCCTGTCCGATTGAGAAACCTGTGGCTGTTCCGGCCCTTTGAGCTGCTCGTCAAAACCATGGGGATGCCCTCTTCAAACGAGCTGGATCCCACGCCGCTTGCGGCCGTTACCTATGTCATGATGTTCGGACTGATGTTCGGCGATCTCGGCCAGGGCATCGTGCTGATGCTGTGCGGCTGGCTGCTGAAAAAATTCGGTCAGAAGAAAGCCCGCGAAGAACTGGCCCAGGCGGGAGGTATTCTTCTGGCCTGCGGCGGCTCGGCGGCCGTCTGCGGTCTGCTGTACGGCAGTGTTTTTTCCAGCGAGCACCTCCTGCCCGCTCTGTGGTTTCACCCCACGGCTCAGATCATGCGCCTGTTTTTCTTCACCATCATGATGGGCGTGGTGTTTATCCTGGTCGGCCTTTGCCTCAACATCATCAACAGTTTTGTCAATGCGGATTATTCCGAAGCCCTCCTGGAGAAGCGGGGGCTGGCCATCCTCGTCGTTTACGCGGCTGCCGTCGTATTCGTCCTGCAGTACCTGAAGACCGGTCAGCCTCCCGCCTTATGGGCGCTGGGGATTTTTATGGTCCTTCCCCTGATGATCTTTTCGCTGCGCGGCCTGCTGGGTGTGTTGTTTTTGGAAAAAGCCAAACCGCACAGCCCATCGGAATACATCGTTGAAACCATCATGGAGGTGGTGGAGATTGCGCTGGGTCTTTTTGCCAATACCATTTCCTTTATCCGCGTGGGCGCCTTTGCGCTTTCGCACGCGGGCTTGAGCATTGTCACCTATACGCTTGCGGGGATGGCCGACCCGTCCCTGAAATCCGTAGGCGCCGTCATCATCATCGTGTGCGGCAATATTTTCATCATCGGCTTCGAGGGACTGATTTGCGGTATTCAGTCCTTGCGTCTCGAATATTACGAGTTTTTCAGCAAGTTTTTCAAGGGAGACGGGGTGGTCTTTTCCCCGTTTACGTTACCGGCAAAAGCATCGGAGGTGTGAAATGACCAGGAGCAGGCAGTTGGCGTTTCTGATGGGGGCGATTTTCCTGTACGCCCTGTGGAGTCTATTTCCGGCCATGGGATGGGCGTCCGAGGCAAGCCCGGTCAAAGCGCTCGCGGAAGCGATCGGGCTGGCTTACATCGGCGCGGGGGTGGCCGTGGGGTTTGCCTGTCTGGCCAGCGGCTATGCGGTGGCCAAGATCGGCTCCGCGGCCATCGGGGCGGTGAGCGAAAAACCGGAACTGATGGGCCGCACCCTGGTATTTCTCGGGCTGGCGGAAGGCATCGCCATTTACGGACTGATTATCGCCATCATGATCCTGAATAAACTGTAATATGGAAAAAATTTACATGATCGGAGACATGGATACCGTCAGCGCTTTTCGTCTGGCCGGCGTGGAGGGCGTCGTGGCGGAGCCTTCACGGGCCGCCGCCGCGCTCGAAAGAATCGTCGGGAAAAAAGACGCGGGAGTGGTGCTCATCACCGGCGCGCTGGCTTCCGGACTCGGGGAGCGCATTGCGGAAATCAACCTGGGCAGGCCGTCCCCGGTGGTGGTCGAGATTCCCGGCATGGACGACCCGGAAGGCTTCCGCGGATCGGTGATGGCGTACGTGGAGGAGGCCCTGGGGATATCGTTGTGAGCATCATCGCCGGATCACTGTCGGGAACGGTTTGAAACCGTTCCCGACACAAAGAAGGATTGAATATGGACAACACCTCCCTGGAAAATTCCATCAAACGGGCGTCGGAGGAAATGATTGCCGAAATCCGCGAGAAGGAAGCCCGCGAGCTTGGGCGGCTGGACGAGGATTATGCGGCGGAGATTGAGCGTTTCCGCAAAACGATGGAAGCCGAAACGCGTTCGCGCATGGATCAGGAGCTTTCCCGGCTGGAAAACAGAGCCGTTCTGGAGAGAAAAAAGCTCAAGCTGACCACGGTGGAGCGATTCATTCAACGGATTGTCGAGGATGTGATGAGAGGGATCCGGAGCCATCCGCGCTACCGGCAATTTCTCATGGATGCGGCAGCCGGCGCCGCCGCGCAAATTCCCGAAAATGTGGAAGTGCGGCTTGCACCGGACGACGGAGTTTACGGAAACGAGATTGACGAGGCTCTCCGTATCGCAGGGGACCATCGGCAGATTCGCATTGAGGCCGATGCCGCGATCGGGTGGGGCGGCTGCCTGGTGGTGGATTCTGCCCGGGGACGCATTTTCAATCGCACGCTGGAAAGAATTTATTTCCGGAAGGCTTTGCAGATTCGGCGAAAGGTCCTGCAGGTTCTGCAGGACAGAACGGAGGGGAAGGAATCCGTGACCCGATAACGGTCCGGCCGCTTTCCATCGTTGCCTGCGGTCCGGCGCCCTGAACCGGCGCGGGGCGGCTTTTCAGGAGTGAACATGGAAAAACTGCTGACGGGAAAAGTGATTTCGGTCAACGGCCCGATTGTCAAGTCCGTGGGGCTTTCGGGGATCCGGATGTACGACATCGCCGAGGTTGGACCGGACCGCCTCATCGGCGAGGTGATCCGCCTGGCGGAGGAAATCGCCATCATTCAGGTGTATGAAGACAATACGGGCCTGAAGCCGGGGGATGAGGTGATTTCCTACGGCCGGCCGCTTTCCGTCCTTCTGGGGCCGGGCCTGATCGCCAGCATCTACGACGGAATTCAGCGGCCCCTGGTCGGGATCTCCGAGGCGTGCGGCAGTTATATCCGGAAGGGGATCAAGCTCTCTCCCCTGAATGCGAAAGCGAAATGGAATTTCAAACCGCTTGTGTCATCCGGCGCAAAGGTCGGTGAGGGAGCCCTGGTGGGCGAAGTTCAGGAAAGCCCGCTGGTGCTGCACCGGCTGCTGGTTCCTCCCGGCGTTTCCGGCACGCTGACCCGCATCGCCCCGGCCGGGTCTTACACGATTGAAGAACCCATCTATTTGATCGATACGGACGCGGGCGCCTACGAAGGAAAGCTCGCCGCCTACTGGCCGGTGCGCAGACCGCGCCCCAGCAAAACGAGAAAGAAACCGTTCATTCCGCTCGTTACCGGCCAGCGGGTCATCGACACGTTTTTCCCCATCGCCCGCGGCGGCACGGCGGCCATCCCCGGCGGCTTCGGAACCGGCAAGACCATGACCCAGCATGCGCTGGCCAAGTGGTGCAACGCGGACATCATCGTTTACATCGGCTGCGGCGAGCGCGGCAATGAGATGACGGACGTCCTGACCGATTTTCCGAAGCTCATCGATGAGAGAAACGGCCGGCCGCTGATCGAACGGACGGTGATGATCGCCAACACATCCAATATGCCGGTGCCGGCGCGCGAAGTCAGCATCTACACCGGCGTGACCATCGCGGAATATTACCGCGATATGGGTTACAGCGTGGCCGTGATGGCGGATTCCACCTCGCGCTGGGCGGAGGCCCTTCGCGAACTGGCCAGCCGTCTGGGCGACATGCCCGCCGAGGAGGGATTTCCGCCGTACCTGGCCACGAGGCTGGCGGAGTTTTACGAGCGGGCGGGACTGGTGGAAACGCTTTCGGGAAAAGACGGCGACATTACCATCATCGGCGCCGTGTCGCCCCCCGGCGGAGATTTCTCCGAGCCCGTCACCCAGCATACCTCGCGGTTTGTGCGGTGCTTCTGGGCGCTGGACAAGACGCTGGCCGACGCGCGCCACTATCCTTCCATCAGTTGGATCGACAGCTATACCGAATACCTCTCCGACATCGAGGACTGGTGGAAAAATCTCGATCCGCAGTGGCTGACCACCCGGAATGAAGTGATGAATATCCTGCTCGAGGATCACCGGCTCGAGCAGGTGGTGAAGCTGGTCGGAAGCGACGCGCTGCCGCCCGCAGAGCAATATATTCTTTTCTGCGCCGAATCGGTCAAGAACGCCTTCCTGCAGCAGAACTCCTTCGACCCCCAGGATAAATTCTGCAGCCCCGAAAAGCAGCTCAGAATCCTGGCGAGCCTGCTTCTCCTTTATAAGAAAGGCCTGGAGCAAGTGCGCGCCGGCGTGAGCGTGAAGGAGATTGCCGCGCTGGAAGAGGCGTCCCGTCTGGTGCGGCTGAAATCGGAAATTTCCAACCAGGACATCGGAAAAATCGACGAGTATATGAACCGGCTGGAACAGAAGCTTGCCTCGCTTTCAGCGCCGTCGAAAGGAGCGTAATATGTCCGCGGAAATCGAATACACCAATCTGTCCGGAATCGCAGGACCGCTGATTTTTGTCGATGGGATTCGAGGCGTCGGCTACGGCGATATCGTGGAAATCCGGGACGCGTCTGGCGAGCTGCGCACCGGTCAGACGCTGGAGGTGGATGAACAGAGAGCCGTCGTCCAGGTGTATGAAGGCACCAGCGGGCTTTCGGTAAAAGGCACCCGGGTCACCTTTGTGGGCCGTGCCCTCGAAATTCCCGTGGATCGCGACATGCTGGGCCGGGTGTATGACGGCCTGGGGCGGCCCATCGACGGCGCCCCCCAGGTGATTACGGATCGGATGATGAACGTCAACGGCCTGCCGATCAATCCCTGGAGCCGGGAATATCCGCGGGACTTCATTCAAACGGGCATCTCGGCGATTGACGGAATGAACACGCTGATCCGGGGGCAGAAGCTCCCGATTTTCTCCGGCAGCGGCATGCCGCACAACCGGATCGCCGCGCAGATTGCAAGGCAGGCCAGGATTCTCACCGCCGAGGAGGAATTCACCGTCATCTTTGCCGCCATGGGCGTCAAGTTCGACGTGGCCCGGTTCTTCATCGATTCGCTGGAAGAATCGGGCGTACTCACGCACTCCGCCATCTTTTTGAGCCTGGCTGATTCGCCCTCCATCGAGCGGCTGGTGACCCCGCGCACGGCTTTGACGCTGGCCGAGTATCTGGCCTTCGAGGAGGGAATGCACGTTCTGGTCATCCTGACCGACATGACCAATTACTGCGAAGCGCTCCGGGAGCTGTCCAGTTCTCGCGGCGAGATTCCTTCGCGCAAAGGCTATCCCGGCTATCTGTACAGCGATCTGGCCTCCGTCTATGAGCGCGCCGGACGGCTGAAAGGGGGCAAGGGATCCATTACGCAGGTGCCGATCCTGACGATGCCCAGCGACGACATTTCCCATCCCGTTCCCGATCTGACCGGCTACATCACCGAAGGGCAGATCGTTCTGGAGCGGGCGCTTTTCAACAAGGGAATCTATCCGCCCATTGCCGGCCTGCCGTCGCTCTCCAGGCTGATGAAAGACGGCATCGGGGAAGGGCGGACGCGGAAGGACCACGGCCAGGTGGCCGCCCAGCTTTTCGCCTCGTATGCGAAAGTCAAGCGCATCCGGGCGCTGGCGGCGATTGTCGGAGAGGAGGAGCTTTCCGATCTGGATAAAGTTTATCTGAAATTCGGGACGGCCTTTGAGGAGATTTTTCTGCGGCAGGATTACGAGGAGAACCGCTCGATTGAACAGACGCTGGATATCGGCTGGCGGATGCTTTCGCTCCTGCCGCGCGACGAGTTGTACCGCATTGCGAGGGAGGACATCCAGAAATACTACATGCCCGAGGCCGCAAGCGCGTAAAGAGAATTTCGTTTTGATGTTATTCCGGGCCCGCGACGCTCGATCCGGAATCGGGGGATGCAGGGAACGGTCGCGATTGCCTAGCACCTAACCACCTGACCCCCTGAAGGTGGCGCGAGGCCGACAGCCGTTCCCTGATGAGAACTTCCCCGCCCCCGGCGGGCGGGGATTGCGGGGAGGGGGAATGTTATTTTCACCCTCCTCCAACCCCTTCCGTGGAGGGAGGGAATTAAACGACGGCAAGCCGGTGATGAAATTATGCCGAAAATAGAATTGCCCCCGACGAAATCATCCCTGCGCAGGCTCAAGGAAGACCTGGCCTTTGCCTATGAAGGGTACGACCTTCTCAACCAGAAGCGGGAAATTCTGGCCATTGAGATTGTGCGGAAGATCGCTGAAATTCGCAGGATCGAGGCCGAATTCCAGCAGGGTTTGAGCCGGCTCTACGGGGCCTATCGCGACGCGGCCGTGGATATGGGGTCCGATGTGGCGTCCCGGCAGAGTTGCTCGGAAGTGAGGAGCTATTTCCTCCGGACGGATTTTACAAAACTCATGGGCCTCCGGATGCCGGTGATCCGGCTTCGG
>JAAZOZ010000134.1 GCA_012797505.1 Smithella sp.
CTCGGACAGGCCGGTGGAAGCCGTGATCTTGATGCTCTGCTCCTTGCCCGTGCCCAGATCTTTGGCGTTGACGTGCACGATGCCGTTGGCGTCGATGTCGAACGTCACTTCAATCTGCGGCACGCCGCGCGGCGCGGGCGGAATGCCGACCAGCTCAAAGCGCCCCAGCGTCCGGTTGTCCGCCGCCATCTGGCGCTCGCCCTGCAGAACATGAATGCTGACCGCCGGCTGGTTGTCCGCCGCCGTCGAAAAGATCTGGCTTTTCTTGCTGGGAATCGTCGTGTTCTTCTCGATGAGGCGGGTCATCACGCCGCCCAGCGTTTCAATGCCCAGGGAAAGCGGGGTCACGTCCAGAAGCAGGACGTCTTTCACGTCTCCCGCCAGAACGCCGCCCTGAATGGCCGCGCCAACCGCCACCACTTCGTCCGGATTGACGCCCTTATGCGGATCTTTGCCGAAAATGTCCTTTACCTTCTGCTGCACGCGCGGCATTCGGGTCATTCCGCCGACCAGAATCACCTCGTTGATGTCCCTGGGGGAAAGACCTGCGTCCTTGAGCGCAATCTGGCAGGGGCCGACCACTTTATCAATCAGATCCTCCACCAGCGATTCGAGCTTGGCCCGCGACAGCTTGATGTTCATGTGCTTGGGCCCGGACGCGTCCGCCGTGATAAACGGCAGATTGATGTCCGTCTCCATGGTTGTGGAAAGCTCCATCTTGGCCTTTTCCGCCGCTTCTTTCAGGCGCTGCAGCGCCATCTTGTCGGCTCTGAGATCGATGCCCTGATCTTTTTTGAACTCCGCGACCAGATAATCCATGACCCGCTGGTCAAAATCCTCGCCGCCCAGATGCGTGTCGCCGTTCGTCGATTTGACCTCGAACACGCCGTCTCCCAGCTCCAGGATGGAAATATCAAACGTTCCGCCGCCCAGATCGAACACGGCGATTTTTTCATCCTTCTTTTTTTCCAGGCCGTAGGCCAGGGCCGCTGCCGTCGGTTCATTGATGATGCGCAGCACGTTCAGGCCCGCGATCTTGCCCGCGTCCTTGGTCGCCTGGCGCTGCGAATCATTGAAGTACGCCGGCACCGTAATGACGGCGTCGCTTACTTTCTCGCCCAGATAATCTTCCGCCGTCTGCTTCATTTTGGCGAGAATCATCGCGGAAATTTCCGCCGGGGAGTAGTTCTTGCCCCGCACGGTGACCTGCGCGTCGCCGTTGGGCGCTTCCGTAATCTTGTAGGCGGAGATCTTGACGTCGTACTGAATCTCTTTGGAGTTATATTTTCTGCCGATCATTCTCTTGACGGCGTAGACGGTATTTTCCGAATTGGTAATCGCCTGCCGTTTGGCCACCTGGCCCACCAGACGCTCTCCGCTTTCCGTAATGGCGACGACGGAGGGCGTGGTGCGGTTGCCTTCCTGATTGGCAATCACAACCGGGTCTCCCCCTTCCATAACCGCCACGCACGAATTGGTTGTTCCTAAATCGATTCCGATAATCTTTCCCATGTTATTCCTCCTTATTCTCCATTGGCCTTTTGTATTTTCCATTCGTCGCTTTTGCCGGTATTTTTGCACACACACACTCTCGACGGCCGGATCAGTCTGCCGTTGAGCAGATAGCCTTTTTCCATTTCACTGATCACCCGATTGTCTTCATGATCCGGGCTTTCCATTTGCATCAGCGCTTCATGAAGGTTGGGGTCAAAATCCGC
>JAAZOZ010000135.1 GCA_012797505.1 Smithella sp.
GGCGCCGTTGAGGTTCTCAACAAAAAGGAAGACGGACCCTTCGGGGAAAAAGAGCCGGCGCTTTTGCAGAATATTTCCGAGCTGCTCGGTGTGGCCCTCTACAATTTTCTGCTGGTTGATCCCAAGGCAAAAAGGGTGAAAGGCGCCTATCTGGTGTCTCAGGGTCTGATTTTGCAGGAAGAAATGGACCGGGCCAAAGAAGAATCCCGGGTGACCAAAGAGCCTCTCCAGGATGTGCTGGTGAAAAAATTCAAAATCAGCAAGGAAGATGTCGGCCGGGCCTGTGAATTTTTCTGGCAGTGCAAATTTGTTTCTTTCGACAAGAAAACGCCCATTCCCGGCGAGCTTTTGAAAAACCTGAAAAGAGACTACCTGATCCGGGAAGTCTGGGTGCCTCTGGAAAGAACCGACAAGGGCGTTCGCGTGATCATGGATGATCCTCAAGACATTCTCCGGCGCGACGCCGTTGAAAAGTCGCTCAAGGCAAAATCCGTGCAGTATGACGTTGCACTGAAGGAGGATATTCTCCAGTTCATTGATCTGTTCTTTCAGGAGAGCGCCGGGGAATCAACCTTTTCGGAGCTGCTGGATAAACTCGAACCGGGCGAGAGCGAAAGGAAAGAAGAAACGGAAGACGTTGACGAGTCCGACAGCGCCATCATCCAACTGGTCAACAAAATCATCAGCGACGCGTTCAACCGCCGGGCGTCGGATATTCATATCGAACCGAATGTCATCGACAAGAACGTGCTGGTGCGGTTCCGGGTGGACGGGGACTGCGCGCTTTATCAAACCGTGCCCTACAGCTACCGGTCGGCGCTGATTTCCCGCATTAAAATCATGGCGAATCTCGATATCACCGTGAAACGGATTCCGCAGGACGGAAAGATCAAGATCAAGCGGTCCGGCGCGGAGGAAATCGAACTGCGCGTCGTGACGATTCCGACGCAGGGCGGCGTGGAGGATGTGGTCATGCGCATCCTGGCCAAAGGCGACGCCCTGCCGCTCTCCGCCATGCGGATGTCGAACAGAAACTATCAGGACATTCTGAAAATCTGCGAGCAGCCCTACGGGATGATTCTGGTGGTCGGCCCGACCGGTTCGGGGAAAACGACCACGCTGCACGCTATTTTGAATCACATCAACAAGCCGGACCGGAAAATCTGGACCGCCGAAGATCCCGTGGAAATCACCCAGCGGGGCTTGCGGCAGGTGCAGGTGCAGCCGAAAATCGGATTTGATTTTGCGGCGGCGATGCGGGCGTTTCTTCGCGCCGACCCGGATGTGATCATGGTCGGCGAAATGCGGGATTTTGAGACGGCCAAGATCGGCGTCGAGGCGTCGCTGACGGGGCATCTGGTGTTGAGCACGCTGCATACCAACAGCGCCCCGGAGACGATTTCCCGGCTTCTGGACATGGGGATCGACCCGCTCAATTTCGCGGATTCCCTGCTGGCGGTGCTGGCGCAGCGGCTGGTCCGGACGCTTTGCGGCAATTGCAAAGAGGCCTACCATCCGACCCGGGAAGAATACGATCAGATCGCGCAAAGCTTCGGCGCCGAATATTTTGCAAAGCAGAACCTTCCCTATTCCGACGACCTGACGCTTTATCGTCCCAAAGGGTGCGACGCGTGCGACCAGACGGGATACAAGGGACGCATCGGCATCCACGAACTGCTCCTGAATTCACCGGAAATACGGAAGCTGGCCATTGACCGGCAGGAGAGCATCGAAACGCTCCGGAAAGTCGCCATGAACCAGGGGATGTTGACCCTTTACCAGGACGGCATTTTGAAAGCGTTTCAGGGCCTGACGGATATCAAACAGGTGCATCGGGTCTGCGTGACGTCGAAATAGCGCCTTGTTGCGGTTTCCGTCTTTTCCGCCGCCGTCGGCATGAGCGTCAGGTTTTTCTCGACAGGATGTAGCCGGCCACGGCCGTCAGGTGCTCTTTTTCGGGACTGGCGGAAAAAACGTCAAGGTTGTTCACCGCCTGCGTGATGAATTGCTCCGCGCGCTTCAACGAATAATGAATGCCGCCGGATTGTTGAATCACCTCAAAAATATTCCGGATGGCTTCGGAAGCTAAATCTTTTTTCTCAATCGCGGATTTGATCTTTTCGCGCCGGTCCGGCGGGCAGTGGGACAGCGTGTAAATGAGCGGCAGCGTCATTTTTCCTTCTTCCAGGTCCTTGCCGATGGATTTGCCGAAATCCTCTTCGCGGGCCATGTAATCCAGCGTATCGTCCGTGATTTGAAACGCCATGCCGATGTTGTAGCCGTATTGCCCGAGGGCGCGGGCCTGCGACTCCGGCGCGCCGCCCAGCGCGGCGCCGCTTTCACAGGCGGAGGAGATCAGCACGGCGGTTTTCTTCTCCACGATGCTCAGATACTCCTCTTCGGTGAGGCTGGTGTCTCCGCACTTCATCAACTGGAACACTTCGCCTTCCGACATGACGTTGGTCATCTTCGACATGAGCTGGACGACCCGGATGTCGCCGATGTCGGCCAGAAGGCTGAAAGCTTTGGAATACAGAAAATCGCCGACCAGAACGCTGGCGGCGTTGCCCCAGACGCGGTTGGCCGAGGTTTTCCCCCGGCGGAGGAGGCCCTCATCGATGACGTCGTCGTGCAGGAGGCTGGCCGTGTGAATGAATTCAATGGAGGCCGCCAGCGGAAAGCGGCGGGGGCCGTCATAGCCGCAAAGCCTCGCGCAGATCAGATGCAGAAGCGGCCGGAATCGTTTGCCGCCGCTGTCGATCAGGTGATGCGCGACGTCGGGAATCAGCCGGACGTCGGACGTGATGTACCGGTCCAGGTGGGTTTCGACCTTATGCATTTCGTTTTTATAGAGGGAGAAAATATCCGATAGATCCATGATAAACGCTTGCCTTGTTTGTTGGTGAGCTGACTATAGTGGTTTTTTTCTGTAATTGTCAAACAGGATTTCACCGAAAAGATCGTAATGGTCGGCGCCGGTGATCCTGCAGCGGACGAAATCGCCGATGGCGGCCGGGCCTTTTTTCAGGTAGGTGACTCCGTCGACGTCCGGCGCCTGCCGGCGGCAGCGCCCGACCCGCGCGAAATCGGGACGGTCGCTGATTCCCTCCATCAATACTTCCTGGACGGAGCCAATCAGCGTTTGGTTCACGGCGTAGGAAACGTCCGCCTGTTCGCTCATGATCGCGTCGCGTCTTCGATCCTTTTCTTTTTCAGAGATCCGCGACGGAAGATCCGCGGCGGGCGTGCCTTCTTCCCGCGAATAGGTGAAAACGCCCAGGTGGTCAAATCGCGCTTCTGCCACGAAATCGAGCAGCCGCTCAAACCGCTTTTGCGTTTCTCCCGGAAACCCCACGATGAGAGAGGTGCGAAGCGCAAGGTCGGGCATCAGGCTTCTCGCCTGACGAAGTATTTCCCGAATCATCTCCGATGAAACCCGGCGGTTCATGGCGTGAAGGATCGCGTCGTCAATATGCTGAACCGGCAGATCCAGATAGCGGCAGATGTTTTCCCGGCCGGCCATCGCCTCCAGAACATCGGGCGTGATGTGCGCCGGATGGGCGTACAGCAGGCGCAGCCAGCGCAGACCGGGAATCGCCGACAAATCGGACAGCAGGCCGGAAAGCGTCGGGCGGTTTTTCAAGTCGCTCCCGTAGGCGGTGGTGTCCTGGCCGATCAGAATGATTTCCCGGATGCCCCGGCCGACCAGGATTTCCGCTTCCCGCAGAATATCGTCCGGCCTGCGGCTGCGCGCCCTGCCGCGGATGGAGGGGATCGCGCAGTAGGCGCAGCGGTTGGAACAGCCGTCCGATATTTTCAAATAAGCGGTGGCGGCGCCGGAGGGCAGCAGCCGTTCGTGCCGCGACGTCATCAGAAAATCCGGCTTGGAGACAATCGCCTTCCGCCGGGTCCCGCCTGCGTCGAGCCTTCGCAAATGTTCGGCAATGCGTCCGACTTCTCCCGTGCCGATCCACAGGTCCGCTTCGGGAATTTCCGAAGAGAGCGCCTTGCCGTAGCGCTGGGCCAGGCAGCCGGCCACCACCAGCTTCAGGTCACGGCCGCGCTGTTTTTTGATTTGCGCCAGGGTCAGGATCGCTTCCAGCGATTCTTCTTTGGCCGGCCCGATAAAGCCGCAGGTATTGATGAGGACGACATCCGCGTCCTGCGGGCGCTCCGCCATCGTCATCCCGGAGGCCCGGGCCAGCCCGCCCATGACTTCCGAATCAATAAGATTCTTGGAGCAGCCCAGGGAGAGGATGTGCAGTTTTCCGGAAAGCAATTTTTTCACTGCGGGAGTTTCCGAATCAGAACTTTTCGGGGTTTCGCGCCGTCGGAGGGGCCGACGATGCCTTCGCGCTCCATCTGTTCGATCATGCGCGCGGCGCGGTTGTAGCCGATTTTCATGTAGCGCTGCACCAGCGAGATGGAGGCCTGCCCCAGTTCGCCGACGAGGGCCACGGCCTCGTCGTATTTTTCATCGTAGCCGTCTTCATCCTGCCGGGTTTGGCCGGATTCCAGTTCAAATTTTTCAATCGAGGCGTCGTAGATCGGCTGGGCCTGCATTTTGATGAATTCGACGATGCGCGATATCTCCGCGTCCGACAGATACGCGCCGTGAATGCGGGTGAGCTTGGAGGTGCCGGGCGGGATGAAGAGCATATCGCCCGCGCCCAGGAGCTGCTCCGCTCCCGGCTGATCGATGATGGTGCGGGAATCGATTTTGGAGGAGACTTTGAACGAAATGCGCGTGGGGAAATTGGCCTTGATCAGTCCGGTGATGACGTCCACCGAGGGACGCTGCGTCGCCAGAATGAGGTGAATGCCCGCCGCGCGCGCCATCTGCGCCAGCCTCGTCAGCGATTCTTCCACGTCTCTGGGGGCGACCATCATCAGGTCGGCCAGCTCGTCGATCACGATGACAATGTAGGGAAGCGTGACGTGCTGAAACGGCGCGTCGCTTTCGGCCGAATCCTCCGCCGGGTCCCTGTCGGGCCGGGGCTCCGGTTTCGGCTCCTTGGCCGCCGTTCTGGCTTTTCCGCGGGTGATGATGATTTCGTTATAAGCGTCGATGCTTTTTACGCCCAGTTCGCTGATGATTTGATAGCGGCGCTCCATTTCTTCCACCGTCCAGCGCAGCACCTGCGAGGCTTTTTTCGGGTCCACGACGACCGGATGCATCAGATGCGGAATGCCTTCGTAGGACGACAGTTCCAGCCGCTTGGGATCCACCATGAGAAATTTGATGTTGTCCGGCGTCGCTTTGAAGAGAATGCTGCAGATCATGGCGTTGAGCGCGACGCTTTTCCCGGAGCCGGTTGTTCCGGCAATGAGCAGGTGCGGCATTCTGGCCAGATCGGCAATGACCGGCGCGCCGACAAAGTCAACGCCCAGCGCGATGGGCAGACGCAGGGAGGATTCGGTAAAGGCGTCGTTGTCGAGAACATCCTTGAGAAACACCGGCTCTCTCTTGAGGTTGGGGATTTCTATGCCGATGACGGATTTGCCGGGAATCGGCGCCAGAATGCGGATGCTGGGCGCCATGAGCGCCAGCGCCAGGTCGTCGGTCAGGCTGGTGATGCGGTTGATCTTGACGCCCGCAGCCGGTTCCAGCTCATACATGGTGATGACCGGGCCGGGCAGAACCTCCACCACGCGCCCCTCGACGCCGAAGTCGGCGAGCTTTTTCTCCAGAATGCGCGAGTTGGTGATCAAATGGTCGCGTTTGACGCGGGCGTCTTTTTGCGGCGGCTCGCTGAGCAGCGAAAACGGCGGCAGCTGAAAGGCGCCGTCGGATGGAAGTTTTGCAAAATCAAAATGGGTCTGCTCGACTTTTTTCGTCTTTGCTTTTTTCGGCGGGGCTTTCGCCGCGGCGTCTTCGATGACGGGCGGCGGACTTTTTTCGGCTTTTGCCCTGGCGAACCAACCGGTGAAGAAGGAGACGGCCCGGCCTTTGAAGGCGGAAAGCCCCTCCCGGACGGATTGCAGGAATTTTTCGGTTGTCGAAACGAGAGAAAAATCGATGATAAAAAAGAGCGAAACCATCATCCAGGCGATGAGCAGAATGAAGGTTCCCGCCGGATTGAAATAGCCCTGCAGAAACCGGACGAGGCCCGCGCCGAGAATGCCTCCCGACGGAAAGGTTGCTCCGTACACCGTGACGCCGCCCCGGATCAGGGCGTCGGAAAGCGCGGCGAGCGAGAGCGTCAGGGACAGGAAGCCGAACACGCGAGGCGTCTTCAGGGAAAACTCCGGACGCCGGAAAAATTGAAACGCCAGCGCAAGCGAAGAGGCCGGCAGAAGAAACGAGGCGAGGCCCAGAAGAAAAATCATCCAGCGGGCTGTATAGGCACCAACAATTCCCGTCCAATTGTGTGTTGATGAGGGCTCTCCTACGGATTTCAACAGGGGCGCGGGATCCTCCGGCGAAAAGGAAAAAAGGCATAAGAAGAGAAACAGCGACAGCGCGAGGCAGAGGACGCCCTTGATTTCCCGAAATCGCGCAGGCAGAGGATGCTGGGAGGTTTCTTCCATTAGAGCGCCGTCTTTGTGTCCGTCTGGACGTCTTTGATGCCGGCCTTGCCGGCGTCGCGGTAGGCGTCGTAATTGCGAATAATGACCTGCCGGACTCTGTCGATCAGTTCATGCCGGTTTTCCAGCGAGTATCCGGCCACCGGAATCGGTTTGTCGATGATCAGCTTGACTTTCCCCGGTTTGATTTTCAGCGAACGCTTGGGCATGATTTCGCCGCTGCCGATGATGCTGATCGGAACAATCGGCGCGCCCGCCTGAATGGCCAGGTAAAAGGTGCCCTGCTTGAAAGCCTTGATTTCTCCGTCGCGGCTTCTCGTGCCTTCGGGGAAGGTCATGACCGACTTGCCTTCGCGGATGCGCAGCGCCGCCAGCTCCAGGCTCCGCAGGGCTTTTTCGTGGTTCTGCCGGTCGATTTCGATGTAGCCCGCGCTTTTCATGGCCTCGCCGAAGACGGGAATGGCAAACAGCTCTTTTTTGGCGATCCAGCGAAACTGTCCCGGAACGTGGGCCAGCGTGATGAGAATGTCAAAATCGCTCTGGTGGTTGGCCATCAGCACCTGCGGTTTGCCCCGCAGGAGGTTTTCCCGGCCGATCACCCGCACTTTCGTTCCGCAGATCGCCAGCAGAATCCGGCTCCAGATGTTGGCCACCTTGTGGACGTTGTTTTCCGCGTTGGCAAAAAAGGAAAAGACCACCGCCCAGAATGAAAAGAAAGCGGTAATGGCCACGCCTATGGAGACTAAAACAGCTGAACGAATCATCGGTATTTTTCCCTGCTTACGCGCCGGAATGCTGAAAATTTTACTCGGCATTTTTTACTTGATAAACCCGTTGAAGTCAACAGCGAATCGCGTTTTTTTCTTCCTGCCTGTGTCCGCGTGAGGAAAGAAAATCAGCGGGTTTGCGGTGACTCCCGGTCATGTTGTTATTCAGGCAGAGTAAGGGATTGCGGCTTTTTAAAAATTTATTAAAAATCTCGAAAAAAAGATTTTCTGCTTGACAAATGATGGTCGCTCATCTAAACAGCCTGCCTAAGCAAAAGACATTCAAGAGCAACGCCAATGGAACGCGCCTGAACTTTCCGTGTTTGGATGCAGGGGAACGGGACGCGTCGTCCGGATGATGGAGTATCCATGGAACTATTTCTGCAACAGGTTTTTAACGGGATCATGTTGGGGAGCACTTATGCCATTGTCGCGCTGGGGCTGACGATGGTCTTTGGTATTCTGCACGTGCCGAACTTTGCGCACGGTCAGATGTACATGCTGGGTGCTTATGTCTGCTTCTTTTTAATCACCATTTTCGGTTTTGCCTACTGGCCCGCGATGGCGATGTCGGCCGTTGTCCTTGCGCTGGGGGGCGTCATTCTTGAGGTCCTGGTCTTCAAACCGGTGCGCAACGCCGGAGGCATTGCTCCCTTTATTTCAGCACTGGGCGCGCTGATCATCATCGAAAATGCGGTGGTTGTTTTGTGGGGACCGGAAGGCCACCGGATTCCGAATCCGTATCCCGGCATCATCGAAGTCTTCGGCATCACCATGTCCACGCAGCGCCTGCTCGTGATCGGCGTCGCCTTTGCCCTGATCGTGCTTCTGCAGATTTTCATTAAAAAAACAACGTTGGGCAGCACCATCGAAGCCGTGGCGCAAAATAAGGAAGGCGCCACGCTGGTCGGTATCAACGTCAACCGCGTCTCCGCTTTGACCTTTGCCATATCCACCGGTCTGGCCGCGGTCGCCGCCTGCCTGGTGGCGCCCATTTTTATGATATCTCCCAGCATGGGAATGATGGTCGGGATGAAAGCCTTTGTCATTGTCATCCTGGGCGGTTTGGGCAGCATCCCGGGGGCGATTGTGGGCGGTTTGATCCTGGGCCTGATTGAGGCGATCGGCGGCGGGTATTTTTCGGCGGCTTACAAGGATGTGTTCGGTTTCGGCGCTCTGGTGCTGATCCTCGCCATAAGGCCAACGGGCTTGTTTGGGAAGGAGATTAAGGGCAGATGATGAAGTGGCTGAAGACAAATTGGTTTTATCTGGTCGTTCTGGTAATTGCCCTGGCGCTTCCTCTGGTCATAACGAACCGGTACTACTCGCAAGTCATCACGATGAGCCTGCTTTTCGCGATCGGCGCCTTGAGTCTTAACCTCATCCTGGGATTTACCGGTCAAATGTCGCTTGCCCACGGAGCTTTTTTCGCCATCGGAGCATACGGCGTCGCCATTCTTACCTATACGCTGGGATGGAATTTCTGGCTTGCCCTTCCGTCCTCGGCGCTGCTTGCCGCATTCATCGGCTTTCTGGTCGGCATGCCGGCGCTTCGCACGCGGGGATCCTACTTCGCCATTACGACCATGTGTCTGGGCGAGATTATCTATCTGATCGCCGGCAACTGGATGGAACTGACGGGGGGCCACAACGGCATCGTGGGCATTCCGGTGCCCAGTCCGATTGCCGTTCCCGGCGTGCTTGAAATTACTTTCCAGTCGCAGGCTTCTCAATATTATCTGGTGCTGTTTTTCCTGCTCTTAACCGTTTTTGTCATGCATCGCCTGACGAAGTCTTTGCGCGGCATGACTTTTTTGGCAACGGCGCTGAATGAAGATCTTTCCGAAGCGGTGGGGATCAATACGTTCCGCACCAAACTGCTTTCCTTCATTGTCGCCAACTTCTTTGCCGCGCTGGCCGGAGGCATTTACGCCAGCCTGATCGGCAGTATTTCTCCGTCGGTGGCGTCCCTCACCATGACTTTCAATTTCCTGATGTTCGTTCTGCTGGGAGGCATTACCACGCTGGCCGGACCCATCATCGGCGCTTTTATCATTCCGATTCTTCTGGAGTATCTGCAATTTCTGCAGGACTACCAGATGATTTTATTCGGTTTCCTGCTGATTGTCGTGATTATTTACTTCCCGACGGGTTTTATGGGATTGTATGCAAAAGTGCGTGACAAGATCAAGAAATCAAAGGTGGGGGCGTAACGTGCTGCTGAAAGGTGAAAATCTGGTAAAAAGGTTTGGCGGCACGATTGCCGTCAATGAGGTCAGCTTTGAAGTCCATGAAGGAGAAATTTTATCCATCATCGGCCCCAACGGCGCCGGCAAATCCGTTCTCTTCAGTCTGATCAGCGGAGCGGGAAAGCCGACGTCCGGCAGCATCAACTTCGACGGACATGAGATTGCCGGCTTGAGCGCCAGCCAGATCTCCCGCAAGGGAATTGCAAGAACCTTCCAACTGACGGCTCTTTTTGAAAAGCTGCCGGTCGTTGCGAATCTGGCCCTGGGGTATTACAAATGCACGACCAGCGGTTTCTGGGGAGGGATTCTGCACACGCCCCGATGGCAGCGGGATCGAAAGAAGACCGAAGAAAAGGTGCTCGAAACGCTCGAATTTGTCGGCCTGGGCGCCAAAGCCTTCGACATGGCGTCCACCATTTCCCAGGGGGAACAGCGGTTGCTTTCCATCGGCATTGCCCTGATCAGCGATCCCAAACTGATCCTCTTTGATGAGCCGACAGGCGGATTGATTCAGGAAGACACTGCGATGATCACCGAGTTGATCCGTAAGATCAACAAAAGAGGCACCACGGTTTGTCTGATTGAGCATAAAATGCGGATGGTCATGGATTTGGCTGACCGAATCGTTGTTTTAAACTACGGCAAGAAAATTGCCGAAGGGAAGCCGGCGGATGTCGCCGCGGACCCGCAAGTAATCGAAGCCTACTTAGGAAGAAAAAAGAATGCTTAACCTTACGAATGTCACGACGATGATTGGCGAACATCAGGTGATCCACGATGTTTCGCTGCATATTGCCCAGGGAGACTTTGTGGCGCTGTTGGGCGGAAACGGCGCCGGAAAAACCAGTTTGTTTCGCACCATTGTCGGGGTGCTGCCGCCGGCAAAGGGCAAGATTGAATTCAAAGGCGAGGAGATCAGCCACATCGCCGCGCATAAAATCGTGGGCAAGGGCATCGCGCTTTGTCCGGAAGGAAGGCAGCTCTTTCCGCAGCTTTCGGTCAAGAAAAATCTGATGCTGGGCGCTTATCACCGAAAAGACAAGAAAGGCATCGAAGAATCGCTGGAGCAGGTTTACGCGCTCTTCCCGCGCCTCAAGGAAAGATACAAGCAGATGGCGGGAACGTTTTCCGGCGGCGAACAGCAGATGCTGGCCATCGGCCGGGCCATCATGTCCAAACCGGAACTTCTCCTGCTGGATGAACCGTCCATGGGCCTGGCGCCGCTGGTGGTGGAAGGCATCGCCGACGCGATTACGCAGCTCAACAAGATGGGCATTACGGTTTTCCTGTCCGAGCAGAACGCTCAGATCGCGCTGATGATCACGCGCCACGGCTATGTGATGGAAAACGGCCATCTCGTTCTCGAAGGACTGAGCAAGGACCTGATCACCAATGAAAAGGTCAAGAAGGCTTATCTGGGAACCTGAAATATTTTTCGGCCGCCGGATCGGAACGAAATGGCGTCATCCAAAGAGCTCTTACCCCTTCGGGGGGAGAGCTCTTTTTCTTTCATGCGCGGAGCGCTTTCGGAGACCTATGCAAAAGAATTAATCTGTTTGACACGAACATGCTTATTTGTTAAAAATATCACAACTTGCAACCTTGTGAGGTTTTGTGAAGAACCGATCAAAATGGTTTTCCGCGCTGATGATTTCCCTTCTTCTGTTGTATGGCCAGGGGAGTTTTGCCCAGGGGCCGCGGGCGAAAAAAGCCGCTTCGGCCAAAGTCGTCCGGGTTTCCGGCGCACAGGCCTGGGAATGCGCGGCCTGCCATCGCGCTCAGAATGTTCTTCCGAAACAACACGTGGATATTCAGGAAATGCCGTATGTCGGCTGCGTGGTTTGCCACCTTTCCGAAGAAGGCTTCGCGGGCGCCCTGAAGGGAAAAATGCCGGGCAGCCACCTGCATGCCTTCCGGAACGTTCCCTGCGCCGGCTGCCACGGCCAGGAGAAAAAACCGGCCCCGGTCGCCAAAAGCCAGTGTCTGGTCTGCCACGGCAGCGCGGCAAAAGTTGCCCTGAAAACTCAAAACACCAAACCGAACAATCCGCACGACTCGCCCCACTACGGGACGCAGCTGGACTGTAATTTTTGCCACCGCCAGCATGCAAAATCGGAGGATTATTGCGCGCAGTGCCACAAATTTAATTTTGTTGTGCCGTAAGATCAACCTGCCCGGGCAGGCAAAGGAAAAATAACCATGGGATGTCCGGAAAATTCATCATGGACAGGCTGTCTTAAGGATGCCGGCCGGCGCGTCTTCTCCGGCGGCCCGGTGTATCTGTTTTTTCTGGGGCTCTTTGCCGCGTTGCTGGTCGCCGGGGTTGCCGCGGGAATTCACTCCGTTTATATCGTGGGAAGCCGCCACGCCTACGGCACCACCCGGGAGATTCCGCTCGCCATGCTCATCGCCACCTATACCTTTTTTGTCATCACGTCGACAGGGCTGTGCCTGGTGTCCTCCATCGGACACATCTTCGGCGTGGAGCGCTTCATGCCGATCGCAAAGCGGGCGGTGCTGCTGTCCGTCATCACCATCATGTCGGGATTCCTCGTCATCGGCCTGGAGCTGGAGAATCCGCTCCGGCTGGCCGTTTACCTGTTTTGCTCGCCGAATTTCACCTCCAATATCTGGTGGATGGGGGTTCTCTACGCCTTCGAGGTGGTCCTGCTGATCCTTGAATTTATCTTCCTCCTGCTGGACAAACACAAAGCGTCGGTGGCGGCGGGTCTGCTGGGGATCCTCTTCGGCATTGCCGCCATCAGCAATCTGGGCGGCGTCTTTGCCATGCTCAACGGACGGGAATTCTGGTACGGCCCCTATCTGCCCATTTTCTTCATTGCCTCCGCCCTGCTGATGGGCTGCGCCGCCGTGATTTTCTTCACAGTCCTTGCCTGCCGTGTCCATCGAGAAGGCCTTGACGGCCGCATGGCCGAATCTCTGGCGGCGATTGGAAAGCTTGCCGGTCTGATGCTTGCCGTGATCATGTTTTTCACGATCTGGCGGATGGTTGCCCTGGCGGTGGGAGGAACGCATGAGCTGCTGGTGCGCGACGCCCTGGTCAGCGGCCCCTTCGCCTTCAATTTCTGGGCGCTGGAGGTCGGGCTGGGCATGATTCTTCCCTTCGCGCTGATTCTCTGGTCCGCCGGAAAGCGGATTGGGCCGATTTTTCTGGCTTCCGCCCTCGTGATTTTCAGCTCTTTCTTTGTGCGCCTGGACATGGTGGTTGCGGGACAGATTGTCCCCCTGTACTGGGAGCTCGGCGTCAGGGAGTATTCCAAACTGCACGCCTATTCGCCCACCTGGCATGAAATTCTTGTGGTGCTGGCCGGCGTCGGCCTTACCGGCGCGGCATTTTTGCTGGGAGAAAAAGTTTTTCAGGGATTCAGAGAAGTTGAAGACGCCGGATCCCATTTTGCCGAAGTGCTGGAAGACGCCGCGCAGGAACCCCCATCGGCAGAAAAGGGAAAGGTTGACGGCTCGCCATGATCATCAAATCGCTGGACAAGGAAAAGATGATGAAAAACCCGGAAAAGATTTCCGAAATGGACCGGCGGGAATTTCTGAAAATCGGCCTGGTCATCACCGGTGTTTTTGCGGGGGGCTCCATCGTATCGGTGGCGTCGGCGGCCGAAAAAATATTCCCGAACGGATCGATCGCGGAGAAATATCCCTACCGGCCGCATTACTGCATGGTGATCCGCGTGGACCGGTGCATCGGCTGCCGCCGCTGTGTCGAGGGGTGTGTTGCCGCCAACGCCGTGCCGTCCTACGGCTGGCGCACGCTGGTGCTGGAAAGGGAAGCCCGGCAGGCCATCGGCCAAAAGCGGGAATTCATTCCCGTCCTGTGTAATCAGTGCAACAATCCTCCCTGCGTCCGCGCCTGTCCCGTAACGGCAACGTACAAGGACCCGCAAAACGGCATTGTCATGATGGACAACAAAAAATGCATCGGCTGCAAAATCTGTTTGGCGGCCTGCCCGTACGACGCCCGCTACTACAATGAGGAAAGAGGCGCCGTGGACAAGTGCGATTTTTGCTTTGAAACCAGACTGTCGCGCGGCGAGAAAAGCACGGCCTGCCAGGCGGCGTGCCCGGCGGATGTCCGGGTGTTCGGGGACCTGTCCGATCCCCGAAGCCGTGTTTACCGGCTGGTGCATCAGTTGCAGAAGCCGGTCTGGGTGCTTAAAAAAGATACAGACGCCAAACCCAATATTTTTTACACGAAAGGGTAGGCAGGATCAGCATGCGAAAACGTCTCCTTCTTCCATTGGCTCTGCTTTTGATCGGTTGCGGAACTGCCGCGGCGGCGGATCAGGAAATCCCCGGCATTCTTTACACCCGGCCGCTGGAATCGGTCATCTTCCGCCATCAGGACCACGCGCGGAAGGGAAGCGCGTGCGTCGTCTGTCACACCGGCCTGTTCGAAATGGAGGCCCTCCACGTCCAGAAAAACAAAGATTACAACATGGAGTCCCTGTACAAGGGGAAATACTGCGGCGCCTGTCACAACGGCAAAAAAGCTTTTGCCGCGGACACGCAGTGTGCGCGCTGCCACCTCGGATCCGGCGTTGTGGCGCCGCCCAAAGATGCGCCGCCGTTTAAAAATTCCGTTGCTCTGGGAAAAGGCGAACAAAGCGTGGCGTTCCACCATGACATTCACCTGAAAAAATCGACCTGTCGGAGCTGTCATCCGTCCCCGTTCAAGCCCGGCGAAGGAACCACCCGGATCGGCATGGCGGACCACGGCGGCAGCCGGTTTTGTTTTGGCTGCCACAGCGGCAGGAACAAAGACGCCTTTGCCTGGAGGGATTGCAGCCGCTGCCATCGGAAATCCGTTCCCGCTCCCCGGGAAACCATCCATTTCGGCAAGGGGACAAAAGCCGTCCCGTTCACGCATGCCGGCCACCAACTGAAAGGCGGATGCAAGGTCTGTCATCCCCGGCCGTTTGCCTACCGGAAAGGGACCGCAAAAATTGATTTTGACGATCACCGGAACCGGAAGGCGTGTTTTGCCTGCCATGCCAAAAAGAACGGATCGGCCTTTTACGACTGCAACCGCTGCCATCAGGATAAGCCTGCCGCCAAACCCGGCGGGCCCGATACCCTGAAATATCAAACGCCCTGGAAAAACGTGTACTTCCATCACGAAAGCCATGCTGGGTTTTCCTGCGCCTCTTGCCATCCCACTCCGTTTGCCATGAAAAAGGGCAAAACCAAAATGGTGATGTCGGATATGCTGCGCGGAAAAACCTGCGGTGTCTGTCATAACGGGACCAAGGCGTTTTCCGCCCGGGAATGCGCCCGGTGCCATAAGAAATAAATCAACCATTCTCGGGAGAAGGCGCTTTTGACCAAAAACAAATCCGGCATCCGGTCTTTCTTTGCATCCGTTCAACTGGCCATCGTGCTGCTTTCCCTGATCGCTTTTTTTGCCCTGGTCGGCACGCTGGTCCCCCAGCGGGAGACGGCGGTTGCCTTTGCCGAACGCATTTCGCCCGCGCTTTTTTCCTTTCTTCAAAAAATGCAGATCTTCGATCTGTATCACTCCGTGTGGTTCATCCTTTTATCGGGACTTCTGGCCGTCAACCTCGTCATTTGTTCGCTGGATCGCTTTCCCCTGGCCTGGCGGCGTTTCCGGATGAAGCATGAGCCCCTCAACGAAGACGTCTTCCGGGATGTGCCGGAAGAAAATACGTTTTCGGCCCGGACGGACGTTGCGAAGGCGGCGGACGCCGCCCGCTTCCTGTTGCAAAGTAAATATCGCTCCGTGGAAAGGGCGGATGGCCCGGACGGCGTCCGGCTGTGCGCCGAGAAGGGGCGCTTTGCTCTTTTCGGCGTCTACATCGTTCACGTGAGCATTTTGGTTTTGATCGCAGGCGCGATCCTTGGGTCGGTCTTCGGCGTTGAGGGATACGTCCACATTCCGGAAGGGGAA
>JAAZOZ010000136.1 GCA_012797505.1 Smithella sp.
CTGGCCTGGGCCTCCTGGGACAGCGGCAACAAAAAACAATCCCTTGAATATTGGGAAATGCTGCTGGAGCGGGAACTGAAGCGCAGGGTTTTTACCGGTTTTGCCTATGATGAACTTGTGCGGATTTACAAGCAGGAAGCTCTTTTTGAAAAACTGGTCGCCGTCTGCGAAAAAGCCGTCGCCGTGCAGCCGGACGATGTCTGCCTTCTGACCGAACTGGGCAACGCCCAGCTTCAGGCAGGCCGGCCTTTGGAAGCCTGCCGTATTTTTGAAAAACTCACCCGGATCGAAGAAGACCATCCCGATTATTGGCGCCGGCTGGGCGAAGCGCTTTTTGCCGCCGGGCGCGCGCCGGACGGCGAAGCGGCCTTCCTGCGGGCCGGGAGCCTGGATCCGGAGCAGATGGACCGCTATTATTTCAGGATCGCGGATTTATATATGCGGGACAAACGCCATGACGAAGCGATGCGGTTTTTGAAGCGGTGCATTTCCTTCAATCCTTCACAGCCGCTGTATTCCTGCAGCCTGGGAGACGAACTGATCTCGCTGGGGCGCATCGATGAAGCCGAGGCCGTCTATGAAACCGCCGCGGCGCAGAGTCCTTCCGGCGCCTATTACAACCGTCTGGGAAACGCCCTGATGAAAGAAAAAATCTTCGACCGCGCGGCCTGCGCCTTTCAAAAAGCCGTTTCGCGCGAGGCCCTGCGGCCCTTTTACATCAACCTGGCCCGGGCTTATCACGAAATGGGACAACTCGACCAGGCCGCGGAAGCACTCCGGCAGGCCGACGCCGTAAGCGGAACCGTCTAAGCTTGATGAAGTCGAAAAAATGGTAAGTTTAGACGGCTTCGTAAAAAGCTCCGCAGGCAAGGCGCGCAAATCCAGAGGAATGAGGCGTGCTTCAACGGACGCCGCAATAAGCCTGCCGGGGGCGAAGGCCGGGAAAGGATGCAGCGCAACGCAGCATCCGGGCTTTTTACGAGGCCGTCAAGCTTTGCCCGCTTTGCGCAGGTTTTCCTTGTACACATGGTAAAAGCTTTCGTACTCGTCTAAAGCTTTCTTAAATACCTGGCCGATATCGGCAATCTCATTTTTATTGACAATCAGGTTGACGCTTCTGTTGTAGGCCATCATGTTGTCCATGGTCTTGAGCGACGCGCTGAGCAGCGTCACGAAGGTCTGCCGGCGAACGGTCATGGACAGGCCTTCCAGAAATTGCAGGACGCTGTTGGCCTGGCCTTCGGCCGTGTCAAAACTTTCATCCACAAAGATGGCGCTGAAAATATGAAACCGCATGAATTGAAGGGCTTCCCTGGCGGACTTCGCTTCCGCGACCGCATATCCCATGCCTTTCAGTTCGCTGATGATTTTATCCCGGACGGCGCCGTCCGACTCACAAACCATGGCGGTGTTCCCTTCCGGCGCGATGTAACCGAAAGGACGTCCTTCGGACATATCCCCCGCTTTTGCCGCTCTTTCTTCAGCCATTATCATCTCCTTCGCTTGAAATTCATGGCATCGTCATTTATTTCTTCTGCCAGGGAGGAACGCTGGCCTGGGGTTTGCCGTACGATTTGTCCACCTCCAGCTTCCCGATATCCGTGGTTTTCTCCCCACGGGCGTTCTTGATGGAGTCAATGCCCCGGTTGACGTTCGACTTGTTGGAGGCATAGGCTTTGGCCGTTTCTTCGGAAATCAGCCCCTTTGAATAGAGATCAACGATGCAGGTGTCGAACGTGATCATCCCGAACGCCTTGCTCTGCTCCATCACATCGTAAAAGGTCTTGCCTTCGGATTCGCCGTTCTGAATAATATCCTTCACCCGCAGATTCATTCCCAGCGCTTCGAAAGCCGCCACACGCCCTCCTCCCTCCTTGGGCAGGAGACGCTGACAGACAATCCAGCGGACCGTATCGGCCAGGCGGATGCGGATCTGATTTTCTTCTTCGGAAGGGAACATGCCCAAAATGCGGTTAATCGTGGAGCCGGCATCCACCGTATGCAGCGTGCTCAGCACCAGATGGCCGGTTTCCGCGGCGGACAGCGCGATTTCCACGGATTCGCGGTCGCGCATTTCACCGACCAGCACGACCTTGGGCGCCTGACGGAGCGCGGCGCGCAGTCCGCTGGAAAACGTGTCGAAATCCTTGCCCAGCTCCCGCTGGTTGATGGTCGCTTTCTTCTGCTGATGCGTGAATTCGACCGGATCTTCCAGCGTGATGATGTGGATGGATTTCTGCTCGTTGATTTCATTGATCACGGCGGCCAGCGACGTGGATTTGCCGCTGCCCGTGGAACCGGTCACCAGAACGATGCCGTTTTTTTCACCCGCAATGCTGTAAAAGGCTTCCGGCAGCTTCAAATCCGCACAGGACGGAATCTTCGTTTCCAGTTTCCGAAGAACGATCGAATAATGGCCGCGCTGGGAAAAAATATTCACACGGAACCGGGCGATTCCCGGCAGTTCGTAGGACAAATCGCAGGAGCCCGTGGCCACCAGATCATCGGTCAGGCGATGATCCTGGTTGATCAGGTTCAGCGCGAAGGTTTCCGTCTGAAACGGCGTCAACCGGGCAAAGGGCGGATCCAGATCGACGCCGGTCAACTGTCCCGACGATTCCACCTGAAAAGGCTTGTTTACCGTCAGGTTCAGGTCGGAAATATTGGGATGGGACGCCAGCATGTGCTCCAGAATATGATCGATTTCCTGTTTTCTCATAAACCCACCTCGCTTCGGTTATGCTTCGGTAAAGTCCGAAGGCGGACTTTTCAGAAGCGGACGGAATTTCGCCTTGTCGTTGGCCTTGTTGTAAGCCTCGTCGGGGCTGATCCACCCCTTGCTGACGTAATCCATAATCGCGTCGTCCAAAAGCTGCATGCCGTACTTTTTGCCGGTCTGCATCATGGAGGGGATCTGGAAGGTCTTTGCCTCGCGGATCAGGTTGCGCACCGCCGACGTGGCAATCAGAATTTCCAGCGCGGCGCAGCGGCCCTTGATGTCCACCCTCTTGAACAGCACCTGAGCGATGACCGCCCGCAGGCCGTCGGCCAGGGTCGAGCGGATCTGCGCCTGTTCGCTGGAGGGGAAGACTTCAATGATGCGGTCCACGGTTTTGGGCGCGCTGGTCGTGTGCAGGGTGCCGAACACCAGATGGCCGGTGGACGCCGCTTCCACGGCCAGGGAAATCGTTTCCAGATCGCGCAATTCGCCGACCAGAATGATGTCCGGGTCTTCACGAAGCGCCCCGCGCAGCGCCGAGCTGAATGTTTTGGTATGCACGCCGACTTCACGATGGTTGACGACGCAGCTCTGGCTCTGGTGGACGAATTCAATCGGGTCTTCCACGGTGATAATATGATCCTTGCGGGTGCGGTTCGCTTCATCGATGATGGCCGCCAGCGTCGTCGATTTGCCGGATCCGGTCGGTCCGGTCACCAGAACCAGTCCGCGCGGCAACTGCGCCAGCTTGGAAAGCACCGGGGGCAGCGCCAGCTGCTCGCAGGTCAGAATCTTGCTGGGAATTTCACGGAAGACGGCGGCAACGCCGTATTTCTGCTGGAAGAAGTTCGCCCGGTATCGGGCCAGCCCCGGAATTTCATAGGCAAAATCGACATCCCCTGTTTCTTCAAACACCTTGATCTTATGCTCCGGTGTAATTTCATACAGCAGCGCCTTCAAGCCGTCGTTGGTCAGAACATCGTACTTAATCCGTTCGAGATCTCCGCGCATTCTGATCACGGGCTGCTGCCCGGAAACCAGATGGAGATCGGATGCGCCCTGTTCATGCATGAGCTGAAAAAAAGCATCGATTTTTGCCATAAATATCTCCCGTCAATCGTTTTATTTTGAGAGCTTTGAAAAATGTCATTTCGAGGAGCGTGAGCGACGAGAAATCTTAAGGATGGCCGTTTGTTCAAGATTTCTCCCTTCGGTCGAAATGACAAAAATGGCC
>JAAZOZ010000001.1 GCA_012797505.1 Smithella sp.
TCTGGATTCCGGCCTGCGCCGGAATGACAAATTTATTGGGTTTATGTGGTTTGGCAAAGTTTTCATTCGATAAAATTGGTTAGGCGATATCGGAAAATTTAGCGTCCTCGACTCCAGAAAACATTGGCAGAACAAGCGTCAGAAAGCGTTCAGTCTCCTCCATAAAAAGGAATTCGAAACAATCCTAATGCAGCCTGTTATAAAAAAAGGCGAAAACACAGATCGCTTCGTGCGACCTGTGTTCGCCTCTTGAAATCTTTTCAAACCAAGAGTCTGTTAGTGATGAGATGTCGTTCCGTGGTGTACCGGAGTCGTATCGGACGAGGCCGATGCCGCAACCGCAACGGCTGCTACGACACCTGCAACGGCAACCCCTGCTGCAATCGTACCAGCGCCAATGCCCGCCGCCGTAAGACCACCTGCAGTAGCACCCGCTGCACCGGCGCCCGCGCCGGCTCCAGCGCCTGCACCGCCCCCTGCGCCACTACCTACAGTAGCACCACCGCCTGCGCCAGCGCCGGTACCCGACTGGCAAAATGCCATAGACGGCACAAACGCGACAAGGCAGAAAATCATTGCAATCAGTCCGACAACATCCACCAGCTTTTTCATTTTACTTTCCTCCCCCTGTACTCATATATTTATTTCAAATTATACCCGGGTTGTCCCTATTTTCTTTCCTGCAAAAAGCGAAAAAACTCCTCTAATCAATTAGACTCTGTGTATTCTTAAATTTTAATGAACAGTTTTAATTTAGGTTAATCGTAAACGTACTTTACTATCGCCTGCTTTATGCCTCTTTCGGCCTGCCTTTGTCAAGCGGAAAATATGGTTTCAAAACAAGTATTTTTCAGTAGAATTGTACTGATTTTTCTTTTTAAGGTGCATGGTTCGACGAGCACACCATGACACCTATGAGCCAGGGAACGGTTTGAATAACCTAAAGGTCACGCGACCGTTCCCTACAACCATTTACCTTGCGGCGCGTTCGGGGACCGCGCCCTACAACCATCCACCAGTTCTGCCATGAGCTATGAGATTTTTCCCCTCGACTGTTTTTTACCATCCACCATCCACTCACCACTCGACGGAACGCTCACGAGCGTTCCCCACACATCACTAAACCTTCATCACCGAATCCTGGTATTGAGCAATCGCTGCATCAACCGTCAGCAGCAGCATCCCTTCCGCACGGGCCTGGGCAAGAAGCAGACGATCAAATGGATCTTTATGAAGAGGCGGCAACGAATCAACTTTCAAGGCATGCTCAGCAGTGACAGAAATCTCCGCATAACCATTTGACACCAGCAGTTTTCTCAGACGATAGGGATCCGCCTTGAAATCTTTTCGTCCAAGTCCCAGCTTAATAACAATTTCCCAGATACTTGCCGCGCTAAAGAACAGACTGTTATCCGGCGATGACAAAAGGCTGCGTGCTGATTCGGAAAGCTTTTCCGGTGAACCGGCGACCCACAAAAGAATATGTGTGTCGAGAAGCAGTTTCACGACAATTTGCCCTCAAAAAGGCGGTTAATTTCGCTTTCACCCATCGAATCAAAATCGTCGGGAACAACAAGCTCTCCTTTCATAAATCCTAGTTTTTGCTCACCTTTTTGCTCTTTTTCCGACAGTGGAGTGACCTTAACCAGCGGCTTGCCGGCCTTGGCAATGATGAACGATTTGCCCTGCGAAGCTTCCTCGACAAGACGGGAAAGGTGCGTCTTGGCCTCATGGATGTTTATGGTCAGCATCATGTACTCCTTAGGACTTGGTTTAGTGGGTTTAGTTTACTGATGCAGAGGAAGGTTGTCAATATCGAAATAGATGGATCCGTTTGCATAACCATATAAAAAAAACAATATTGTCATTCCCGCGAAGCCTGCCCTCGAGAAGTCGGGGGGCGGGAATCCAGGAA
>JAAZOZ010000137.1 GCA_012797505.1 Smithella sp.
AAAGATGTCAGTGTGAGAGCTTTGAAAAATGTCATTTCGAGGAGCGTGAGCGACGAGAAATCTTAAAGACGGCCGTTTGTTCAAGATTTCTCCCTTCGGTCGAAATGACAAAAATGGCCGTTATTCAAAGCTCTCAGTGTGCCTTTGAATACCGCACGCCATAACAGGTTCGCCGCCTTGCCTCCTGAAGGAGACAACCATGATGGCAGACCGAGAATCCAGTCTCACCGCTCTGGTAACCACATACATCCGGGCTGCGCATCAGTTATTCGACGCTCAACCCCTCATTCTTGACGATCCCGTTGCCCTATCTCTTTTGGGAGCGGATGCCGCAATACAAATCAGGCAGGCGGTAGAACGTCATCAGACGCCAGAAGGACGGGTATTGCGAGCGCACGTTGTTCTGCGCTCACGCTTTACGGAAGACCGGCTCGCCGCAGCGGTGTTTCGCGGAATCAAGCAGTATGTCATCCTGGGGGCGGGATTCGATACCTTTGCGTTCAGGCAGCCGCAATGGGCGAAAAAACTGAAAATTTTCGAAGTTGACCACCCTGGAACACAGGCGATGAAGCGTTCCAAACTGGCGGCTGCGGGAATCGTGCTGCCGGAAAATCTTGTTTTTGCCGACGTCGATTTTGAAAAGGAATCCCTCCATGACGGACTTTGCCGGCACCGCGTGTCGAATGCCGAGCTGACTTTCTTTTCGTGGTTGGGCGTGACGATGTATCTCAAAGAAGACGCCATTGATGCTGTGCTGAAAACGGTCGCGGCGTTTCCGGAATCCAGCGAGATTGTGCTGACTTTTATCCAGCCGCCGACGTCCCTGTCGGATGCGGAAAAGAAGTCCTATGCACGACTTGTTGAGAGCGTAGCAAGTGCGGGCGAGCCTTTCGTGAGTTATTTCGAGCCTGACGCACTGGAAGCAAAACTGCGAAACCTGTGTTTTTCGAAAATGGTTTTTCTCTCGCCGGCCGATGCGCAGGCCGGATACTTTCAGCAGCGCCCGAACGATCTGCCGGCGCCGGCGGTCACCAACATTGTCGCTGCCATACGATAATCCTGAATTACAGGCCGATCCACCGGATAAAATGATAGGCCGCCATTCCGCCCAGGTAGGAGACGATCAGGGTCATTGCGATCGTGGAGTAAAACCACTTGTTGCTGTTCATTTCCTTGCGCAGGGCGGCGATCGTTGCGACGCAGGGGATAAAGAGCATCATTACGACCAGAAACGCGGCCGCGGAGGCGCGGTCCATGATGGTCGGCAGAACGGCCGATAGCCCCCCCTCGCCCACGGAATACAGCACGCCCAGCGTGGCGACCACGGTTTCCTTGGCGACGAGTCCGGTGAGCAGCGCGGTGATCATCTTCCAGTCCAGCCCCAGCGGCCCGCCCAGCGGTTCAATGACTTTTCCCAGGGCGGCCAGCCAGCTTTCCTCCACCGTTCCGGCGGGGAAATACGAAAGAATCCAGATCAGCACCGACATCCCCAGAATCACGGTGCCCGCCTTGCGCAGGAAGGAAAGGGTTCTCGACCAGACGACCATGCCGATGGTCCGGACATCCGGCGTGTGGTAAATGGGCAGCTCCATGATAAACGGGGCGTCCTGCTTCCAGATCGTGTTGTTGACCAGAATACCGGCGAGTCCCAGCACGGCGATGTTGAGGGCCAGGATCGTCCAAGAAACCAGGGCGGCGTGTTGACCGAAGATGGCGGCCGATATCAGCGTGAGCACCGCCAGCCTGGCGGTGCAGGGGACAAACGGGATGAGCAGCAGCGTGATCATGCGGGCTTTGCGCGTCTCGATGATCCGCGCGCCGAGCACGGCGGGAACATTGCAGCCGAAACCCAGGCACATGGGAATGAAGCTTTTTCCGTGCAGTCCCACCAGGTGCATGATGCGGTCCATGACGAACGCGGCGCGCGCCATGTAGCCTACGTCTTCCAGAAACGCCATGATCGCGAAAAAGATCAGCAAAATGGGAAGAAAACTCAACACGGAGCCCACGCCGCCGATCACACCGTCGATGAGAAGCCCCCCGGCCCAGCCGGGCCATTGGGCGAGCGACGGTTCGAAAGACTGGGCAAGGGATTGGATGCCGTTGTTCATGGCGTTTTGCAGCGGCACGCCGAGGGAGTAGGTCAGAAAAAAGACGGTTGCCATGATGGCCAGCAGGACCGGGATGCCGAAAACCGGGCGGGTCAGCACATGGTCGATGCGGTCGGTGAGCACCACCTGTCCCATTTTAAAGCGTGAGACCGCCGCGCGGGTCATTTTCTCAATCCAATCGTAACGCCCATTGACGACGGCGTGAAGGGCGTCTTCATGCTCGCTGAGCAGTTTCTGAATGAACTCATGGCCGGCCGGTTGGATTTGTGTTGCCGCCATGGCCGTTACTTCCGGGTCGCCTTCCATCAATTTTACCGCCACCCATTCGGGCGTGTAGGGCTCCCGGATAAAAGGCCTGATGGCAGCCAGAATCTTTTGGTAAATTTCCTGATGGTCGGCGGAGACCTCGGGCAACTCGGGCCGAAAATCCTGAGGGCAGGAACCCAGGGCTGTCATCTCATCCACCAGCTCCTGAATCCCGCTGTTTCGTTTGGCTACCATGGGCACAACCGGGAGTCCCAGTGAATTTTGCAGCGCTTTGGCGTCAATCTGCGTGCCCTGATTGGATGCGACATCCAGCATGTTGATGGCCACCATCACGGGACGGTCCAGAAGCAGCACCTCGGAGAGAAGATACAGGCTTCGCTCCAGCGCCGCGGCGTTGAGCACCAGCACGACGAGGTCGGGCTTCTCCCGGATGATATAATCGCGCGTGACCCGTTCTTCCTCGGAAAAAGAGGTCAGGCTGTAGGTGCCCGGCAGATCGACGATCCGGATTAAAACGTTGTTGGCGCGGTGGATGCCTTCTTTTTTTTCGACCGTTTTCCCGGGCCAGTTGCCGACATGCTGGGAAAGTCCGGTCAGAATGTTAAAGATCGTGGATTTGCCGACGTTGGGCTGGCCGACCAGGGCGACGGAAATTTCTTTTTCGATCGGGGGGAGGCAGGCATCATCGGCGGGATCGATTTTGCGCGTCATGATCTTTGACGCTTCGCCCCGTCCCAAAGCAATCCGGGTGGATCCAACGGAGAGGACGACCATACCGCCGCTGACCTGCGCGATGCGGAACCGGGCGCCGGTGACGATGCCCATGCCGGCCAGGCGGCTGGTCAGCGCCGAGCCGCCGTCCATTGAAGCAATGACGCCTTCATCGCCTTCCCGCAAATCAGCAATGACCGTCAGACTGCTCATGGGATGCCTTCCTTGAGGCTTATGCGATATTTTTTTAAAATCCGTTCCGGGCCGTACGACGCTTTCGTTTTCCGCAGGTTTTTATTGCCCATGTCCTCTTCCAGATTCAGGTATTGATAGCGGGACTGCAATTGGATGGCCGAATCATTGAACATGAACTCATAAATGCCGTGATAGTATTTGGAGGCTTTGGCAAAGTGCAGGCAAAACGTGTCGCTGTTCAAAGCCTCTCCGATGATAAAGCCGGCCGGTTGTTTTTCTATGTAATACAGGGTTCCCCAAAGCGCAAGCGAGGAGAAATTTTGCAGAGCCTCTTCGCATACCGCAAAATCGGTTTTGCCCTCGGCGAACCGGGATTCATCCTGCCAGCGCCGCAGGACCGTCAGGGCGTCCTGAAAATTGTCCCGACCCAGCGGTTGACCCTCCGGACGGTACGCGCCAAAGAACTGATTCAGATGGTTGCGGTGGCGGGTGTAGGGCTTGCCGGCAAAGGACGCCAGGTTTGCCGTCCGGTAGAGATAATCCGATTCGCTCTCGTCGAAGGTTGCACGGAATTCATTTTCGGGGAAAAAAGGCAGCCATTCCTCAGGGATCGGAAAGAAAAAGTTGCGTCCGTTCAGCAGCTCCTTCAGCGTATCCAGACAGCAGACGCGGAGATCGGCAAGCGGCATAATGTAGTTTTGTCCCTGCCGGTTGTAAGCGGAAATGAAAACGCCGCATTCTTTTTTCAGGATTTCATAATGACTGACCTTGCGGAACAGATAAACATTGGCGAACGTGTAGTCCGAAATATTCAAATGCATCTGATGAAACTGCTCCGCCAGAAATGGCCGGTGCGCCAGATCGATGGTTTCAGTGATGTCCATAGAATAAAATGGTTTAAGCCCTTTCCGATTCTTTGCTCAAAGATCAAAATGCTGCTGATGTTCACGGAGCCAAAGCCTTCGGTTTCGATAATCGGGAATTACTTCTAGCACTAAGTTCCAGAATTTTGAAGAATGATTTTTCTCCCGGATATGCATCATTTCATGAACAACCACATAATCCACTATTTGCGGCGGCGCCATGATCAGGCGAAAAGCGAAGGACAAATGATTTTTTTCAGAGCAGGATCCCCACCGCTTTTCGGCGGCGGTAATCCGAATGCCGCCGCAGGTGAGGCCGAGCAGGCGGCTGTAGAAATCCACCCGCCGGGTGAGGTAGGTCCGTGCCTGTTTCCGGTACCAGGCCGTCAGGTAATATTTTCTCATTTGCCGGTTCGGGGGGCAGTTCAGAAAAAAGCGGTTGTTCCGGAATACAATCCCTGGATTTTCCAGCGGGTCAAAAAAGGCTTCCAGGGGACAGGCTTCGCCCAGATGATAAAAAATTTCTCCTGTTTCATAGGCTTTCTTCGGATGCGAGGCCTGCAGCGCTGCCTGCCGGCGCAGGGATTTTTCAATCCAGGCTTGTTTTTCTTCGACAAAGCGCTGAATCTCCGCGGCCGGCATATGAACCGGCGCCTGAACCGTGATTTCCGAACGATTGCCGATTTGCAGCGAGACGGTTTTTTTTCTTTTTCTGCTTCGTATCAACGAATATTGAATATCCATGGCTTTTATGCGGAAAAGCGTTAACACATTCAGAAGGGAAAAGCGAGGCTGGAAGTGCGGGTTAGCGGTTTTGCCGCGCGCAGGGTCGTCGCGGCTGTTCCCTTCCCGTAAGCGGCCCGAAAGGAACAAACGGGAGGCGCGGCGCAGCCGGCGGGCAAAGATGCTTTTCATTCATCGGCGATTGTGATAGGCAATCGTCAAAAATCTTGGAAGTGAAAAAATGGAAGAGAAAAATCTTCGTCCCTGGGGTTACTATCAAATCCTGTCCGATGCCGCGGATCACAAGGTCAAAAGAATTCTGGTCGTGCCGGGCGGCACCCTGAGCCTGCAGCGCCACACCAAGCGGGCGGAGCACTGGTACGCGGTTTCGGGCAGCGGCGACGCCACAATTGACGGCGAGGTTTGTCTCCTTTCCGCCGGCAGCGCCGTGGATATTCCAAAAGGGGCGACGCACCGCCTGGAAAACACCGGCAGCGAAGACCTGGTGATCATCGAAGTGCAGACCGGGACTTATTTCGGCGAGGATGATATCGAGAGGCTGGAAGACAAGTACGGCAGGGCGTGAAGAAGCGGAAGGACTACTTCTTTTTCACGCAAATCCTCTGATGTTCTGTGCCCGGTGGTTTCCGCCGGGCGGTGGCGATGCCCTTTTGTCTCTGTTTATTCATCAAATCTTTTTCCACATAAATCTTTCTGCCGGTTTTCGGATCGATTCCCGTCCAGTACATCAACGCCGACCAGGTGGAAGGAAGCGGTGTGTAAATCTGCACCTGCTGCGGCGTCGCATGCAATTCATGAAGGGCAAAGGATTTCAGCTCCCGCATGTCTTTTTCGGCGCAGCCCGGATGCGCGGCGATGAAATAGTAGGTAAGAAACTGCTTTCGCCCTTCCTCCCTGTTCATTTGGTCAAAAAGATTCTTGAACTCCTTCAGCTTTTCCGGCTGGGGTTTTCGCATCAGGCGCAGCACGGAAGGCACGGTATGCTCCGGCGCAATCTTTAATTGGCCGGAAATGTGATGCTTCACCAGTTCACGCAGATAGGACGCGCCATGTCTTTTATCCGCCAAAACCAGATCATGCCGGATGCCGGACGCAACGAAGACTTTTTTGACGCCGGAAATTTTACGCAGAGCCGAAAGCAGACGGATTTGACGGGAGTGGCCGTTTTGCAGAGACGGGCAGGGCTGCGGATCGAGACAATGTCTGTTCGCGCAGGCGCCCCGGCTGGTTTTTCTCGCACAGTCGATTCCATACATATTGGCCGTCGCGCCGCCGACATCGGTGATGATTCCCCTGAAGTCCGGCAGCGCGGCTATTTTTTGCGCTTCCTGCAGAATGGATTCTTCCGACCGGCTGAGAATGGTCCGGCCCTCGTGGGAGGCGATGGAGCAAAAACGGCATTCGCCAAAGCACCCGCGGTGCGTCGTCAGGGAGAAGGCGATGGTGTCCATGGCGCGGACCTTGCCCTGTTTTGCATAAAAAGGATGAACGCGCCGCGTAAAGGGAAGAGCGTAAACTGCGTCCAGTTCAGCTTCGGACAGAGGCGCCTGGGGCGGATGATGCGTCAGATAACGGCCGGCGTGTTGCTGAACCAAACCGCGGGCCGTCACCGGGTCCTGATTCGCGTAAAACACACCGAACATTTGAAGGAAAGCTTTCGGTCGGGCTGCCGCTTCTTCGAAAGAGGGCAGCATCAGATACCTGTCGGGCGGTTCGTTTTCGATAACGCAGGTTCCGCGGATGTTCCGGAGGGATTCTCCGGCGTTCAGGCGTCCGGCGATTTCCAGGACCGCCTTTTCCGCCATCCCGTAAGCCAGAATGTCGATGCGCGCGTCAAACAAAATGGAGCGGCGGACGGCATCCGACCAGAAATCATAATGCGCGATCCGCCGCAGACTGGCCTCGATGCCGCCGGCGACAATCGGCTTTGTGTTTTTGAAACAGCGGCGGATCCAATTGGCGTAGGCAATGACGGCCCGGTCGGGTCGGCGGTTATTTTTCCCACCGGGTGTCAGGTCGTCGCCTTGCCTCTTTTTTTTCAGCGCCGTGTAATTGGCGACGAGCGAATCCATGCAGCCGCCGGTGACGCCCCAGAACAGGCGAGGTTCTCCCAGACGGCGGATGTCCGCATCGTTCGCCATGTCCGGTTGTGCGATGATGCCCACCCGGTAGCCTGCGGCTGCCAGCACCCGGCCGATCACCGCCGCGCCGATATGAGGGCTGTCGATATAGGCGTCACCGGTGACCAGCAGGACGTCCGGGCGGTCCCAACCCTTTTTCCGAAGTTCTTCAGGTGTGGTCGGCAGAAACATTTAAAAGATTCCGATCATGGAGAGCCCCAGGGTCAGCGCGGCAAGGATTGCGATTGGGGAAAGGCGGCCCGACCAGCGGTGAACGGCTCGAAAGACGCTTTTGTTGGAGGCTTTTAAAGAATAGAACCCGAGGAAAACCGTCAGGAATGTCAGCATCAAGGCGATGAACCCGATCCGGTGATGGAGTTCCGCCAGATGATCTGAGCCCGTCAGGATGATATTGACAAAAGCCATAACGCCGCCCGCGGTCAACAGGATGCCTCCGGCGCTGTTGAGATTTTTGTGTCCCCTCAGCCAGAATTTTCTTTTCCTTCCGAACCTGGCCAGGCCGACGCCCGCCAGAAGGCATAAAGACGCCGCAAACATCAGCAACAGATGAATAATGATCAGCATGGCATGCGGCCTCCTCGCGCCGGGGGATTCGGGTGTTTTTCTGAAACAAGACTACAAGGACAATTCCATTCCCTGATAAACGGCAAAGCATTGCAGAGGGGATTTTTTTTCGGCGATGATTTGCCGGCAGTCGGCGACCATGTCGTCGACGGCCGTGTCGAATCGGTCCTGGTTGTGATGGAAAAGCCCCAGTTGTTTGACGCCGGCATCCAGCGCAAGTTTCACCGCCTGTTCGATGGTGGAGTGCCCCCAGCCGATCCTTTTGGAATACTCTTCATTCCGGTATTCAGCGTCGTGAATCAGTAAATCGGCGTTTTGGCAAAAAGCAACATAGTTTTCATAGGACAGCGATCCTTCGTGCCGGAATCCCAGTTCGTTGTCGGTCAGAAAAACAAAGTGTTTTCCGTTCTCTGAAAATTGATAACCGTTTCCCTGATTGGGGTGGTTGAGCGCGACCGGTGTAATGGTCATACCGCCCAGTTCGTAGATTTCCTTGCAGATGTCCGCATAGGTTACATTGGCATGGATGGCGTCATAATTGATGGGGAAGTACGGAGCGGACATGACGCGCGCCAGCATTTCCCGGATGGAGTCCTGAGCGAACGCGCAGCCCCAGACGTCGATATTGGCTTGATGCAGGTAAAGCGGTTTGAAAAAAGGGAATCCCATAATATGGTCCCAGTGCGCATGGGTCAAAAGCAGGATAAAATCGTGCCGGCCGCTGGCCAGGGACTCATTTCCTGCTTCGCGGATGCCGGATCCGGCGTCAACCAGCAGAATATCGTCGCGGTTGTTCCGGATTTCCAGGCAAGTCGTGTTGCCTCCGTAACGAAGGTATTTCTCGCCGGATACCGGTATGGAACCTCTCGCGCCCCAGCAACGTATGATCATCAATCGTCCCCTGTCGGCATAATCATACAGAATATTTATTTTTTTTCAAGCAGGCGATCATAAAAAATACGGCTTTCCCCCTTGCTATTGAACCAATATCCATTATCTTAGGGAAAAACGAAAATCATCGGAGGTTTCTTATGAAAAGCGTTAAAATTGCAGGCATGACTTGTCAGCATTGTGTCATGGCGGTTACAAAAGCGCTGGGTGCCGTGGAGGGAATTAAAGATGTCAGGGTTCATTTGGAAACGGGAATCGCAACTTACGATGAAGTAAAGCCCGTGGATGTGTCCATCATTGCCGCGGCCATTAAGAAGGCGGGTTACGATATTGTCGGATAAAGTATCTATTTCAGTGGGCGGCATGACCTGTGCAGCATGCGTGCGCCGCGTGGAAAACGCGCTTGCGCAGGTAGAAGGCGTGGTCGAGGCGAATGTCAATCTGGCCACTGCCCGCGCGACCGTGGTCCATCAGGCCCGCTGGGCGGGAGTGCCCGCACTGGCCCGCGTTATCACCGAACAGGGATACGAATTCCTGGGGGAGACATCCGATGCGGCCGCCGATCCGATCGAGGCTTCCCGCATCCGGGAGCTTGGCGAGTTGAAGCTGAAAGTCTCCTGCGGCGCTGTGTTGAGCGTCATGATCTTTTTCGGCTCGATGCAGCACTGGTTTGGGTTTTTGCATGCGATTCCGCGTCAGTCGATGCTCGTGGCAATGTTTGTTTTAACGGCGCCCGCGGTTTTTTGGGTGGGGAGCCGGTTTTTCATTGGAGCCTGGAAGGCCGCGAAGCAAAAAACGTCGGACATGAACACGCTGGTGGCGGTTGGCGCATTCTCCGCTTACGCCTATTCGTCCGTCGCCACTTTTTTTCCCCGTTTCTTTGGCAGTGCGGGCATCGCTCCCCATGTGTATTATGACGGCGCAGCCATGATCATCACGCTGGTGCTGCTGGGCCGGCTTCTGGAGGCTGTCAGCAGGGGAAGGACTTCCCAGGCCATTAAGAAACTGATCGGGTTGGCGCCGAAAACGGCGCGTGTCATTCGGGACGGCGCGGAAGTGGAAATGACCATTGATGCACTGCAGACCGGAGACGAGGTGCTGGTGCGGCCGGGAGAAAAAGTTCCGGTGGACGGAATCATCCTGACGGGCCGATCGACGCTGGATGAGTCCATGCTGACCGGCGAGAGTATGCCGGTTTCCAGGGAGGCCGGCCAAAAAGTGTTTGCCGCCACCATGAATCAATCAGGAAGCTTCACGATGCGCGCCACCGGCGTAGGCTCGGACACCATGCTGGCGCATATTATCCGTATGGTGGAAGAAGCGCAGGGTTCCAAGGCGCCGATTCAGCGCCTGGCGGACAAAGTAGCGTCTGTTTTTGTGCCGGTTGTCTTTTTGATTGCCTTTCTGACGTTTGGTGTTTGGTATTTTGTTCCCTTCGACGCCAATTTCAGCCGCGCTCTGCTTAATTTTGTGTCGGTGCTGGTCATCGCCTGCCCCTGCGCGCTGGGGCTGGCCACGCCCACGGCCATCATCGTGGGTACGGGCCTTGGCGCGCAAAGCGGCATCCTGATCAAAGGCGGCGAGGCCCTTGAAAAGATCCATAAAATTTCCATGGTCGTATTTGACAAAACCGGAACGCTGACGCGTGGTGAACCGGAAGCAACGGATGTGGTCTGCGCAGCGGATTTTACCGGGCGGCAGGTGCTTGCCGTGGCCGCCGCGTTGGAGAAAGCGTCGGAGCATCCGCTCGCAAAAGCGATTATTGATCGGGCGCGAAAGGACGGCATTTCGCCGTCTTCCACAGAAAACTTTGAAGCGTTCTCCGGCATGGGCGCCAGAGGCTTTGTTGACGGGAAGGCGGTGCTGGTCGGAAACCGTTTCCTGATGACGAAGGAGGGGGTTTCGGTTGATCTCCTGGAAGGCGAGGCGGTCAAGCTGGCTCATCAGGGAAAAACCCTGGTGTATGTTGCTCAAGGGGAAAAAATCATGGGCCTCATTGCGCTGGCCGATGCGCCGAAAGCTTCCGCAAAAAAAGCCGTGGAAAGCCTGAAGCGTCTTGGTTTGAAGGTGTCGATGGTGACCGGCGACAACGCAGGAACGGCGGCGAGCGTCGGCGCACAACTGGGCGTTGAACAGGTCATGGCGGAGGTGCTGCCGGGCGATAAGGCAAATACCATCAAACAACTTCAGGCCGCGGGCGAAATAGTGGCCATGGTGGGCGACGGCATCAATGACGCGCCGGCGCTGGCGGCAGCCGATGTCGGGATTGCCGTTGGAGCGGGTGCGGATGTGGCCATTGAGGCGGCGGACATCACGCTGGTACGGGATGATTTGAATGCCGTACCGGATGCTGTCGCCCTTTCGGCAGCGACGATACGGGTCATTCGTCAGAATCTGTTTTGGGCGTTTATTTATAATGTCATCGGCATTCCGATTGCCGCGGGCGTCCTTTATCCTTTCTTCGGAATCCTGTTGCATCCGGAGTATGCCGCCGCCGCAATGGCCATGAGCTCCGTTTCCGTTGTGAGCAATTCCCTGCGATTGAAAAGG
>JAAZOZ010000138.1 GCA_012797505.1 Smithella sp.
ATGCCTTCGACATGGGATTTCATCCACATGAGTTTCTTGCGGACATCGGGGTGGTTGATGATGGTCACGGCTTTGGCGGCGGGATTTTTCATTTCCCAGACCGGCGTTCCCTGAATGCGTTCCTTGGCGTACGCCACGGCGTGCTGGAAAGCGGCCGATCCGATGGCGACACCCTGCATGCCGACGCCCAGACGCGCTTCATTCATCATCTGGAACATGATCTTGATGCCGGCGCGCTCTTCGCCCAGCAGCTCGCCGATGCAGTTTCCGTCTTCGCCGAAATTCAGGGTGGCGGTTGCGGAGGCTTTGATGCCCATCTTGTGTTCGATGCCGCCGCATTTCACGTCATTGGGTTCGCCGAGCGTGCCGTCGTCATTGACGCGGATTTTCGGAACGATGAAAATGGAGATGCCTTTGGTGCCGGGAGGATCGCCTTCGATGCGGGCCAGAACGGGGTGAATGATGTTCGGCGTCAGATCGTGGTCGCCCGCCGAAATGAAGCACTTGGTCCCGGTGATCAGGAATTTGCCGTCGGGAAGGCGCTTTGCCGTTGTCTTCAGCGCGCCGACATCCGAGCCCGCGCCCGGTTCGGTCAGACACATCGTGCCGGTCCATTCGCCGGAGAAGCATTTTTCCATGTATTTTTTCTTCTGTTCCTCATTGCCGTAAACATTGATCAGGTTGGCGGCGCCGTGGGTCAGACCGGGATACATACAGAAGGCATAGTTGGCCGCGCAGAAAAGCTCCATCACGCCGTAGCCCGCGGTGTGGGGAATGCCCTGCCCGCCGACGTCGGGAGAATCCATCGGATTGATCCAGCCGGCTTCGCTGTATTTTTTAAACGGTTCACGAAAACACTTGGGCACGGTGACCACGCCGTTCTTGAAATGGCAGCCTTCTTCGTCCCCTTCTTTGAGCGTCGGAAAGATAACGCTGACGGCCAACTTTTCGGCCTCGCTCAAAATCATCAGCAGATCATCCTTGGAAAATCCTCCGTAAGCTTCCGACTCAAAGAGTTTTTCAATCCCGAACTGCTCAAAAAGAAGAAACTGCTGGTCGCGTGTGTTGACTAATAAATTTCCCATAACTGACTCCCTTCTTAAAAGTGGTTTATTTTTTCAACGTTCATTGACGTCCGTTTACGAAGAGTGGTTTCGGAATTTTTCACGATCACGGCAGAAGACAAATCGATTTTGAAACATCCCGCCTGAGGCTTTCGGACCCTTGTTCCATTTCAGGAAGTTGACTATAAGTACAAACGTGACCGAAAGTCAATCAAAATGATTAAAAAAGAGGCGATTCGATGGCGGTTTTTCACCGCACGGGTGCGCCGGTCCGCCGCCGGGCGAGCTTATTTTGCAAGGCCTTGATATTCATAGTATTCTGCCAGCCTGGACAAAGCCCGGACCGCCTTGGGAAGCCCTTCATAAACCGGTATGCCTGCTTTCATGAGAGTGTCTTTGAAAACCGGGATCCATCGCCGGATTTTCGGCGAAGCCTCGTACTGGCGCCAGGCCACCAGCATGGGTTTGCCGCCGGCGTATTTCTTCGCTTCCGTCGCCAGGTATGTAGCAAGCGTTTCGATATACGCGCCATCCGGCGACTGGTTATAAAGCCAGTCCAGAGGGACGGAAACGATGAAACCGTCCGCCTCTTTGCTTTGCGCTACAATATCAAGCACTTCGCCCATCAGGGGCAGATGAACAAAAGCAATCGCCGCGTCAATGGGATTGCGGATCATCGAACCGGCCGGCGGAATGCGCTTGCGAAGTTTCCGGATCAGGCCTTGCGACAAAACGGGAAGCGAAAGGCCCGCTTTCGCGCAGTCATCCGCCACGGACACGCCGTTGCCTCCGCCGAATCCG
>JAAZOZ010000139.1 GCA_012797505.1 Smithella sp.
CCCGCCGCCGCATACTCTGCAAATCCAAAGGTTGCCGTCAAAAGAACCACTGCCGCCGCCGCTACGATTGTTCCTAAGGTCTTCTTCATGATCTGTTTCCTCCTTCAAGGGTTTTTTTGTTTCTTTCGCCTTATTCCTAATGAAAAACCCGTGCCAAAAGCGCAGTCCAGGATAACGATTATTGGAACATCAGGATATTACAAGAGAATAGCTGGGAATTGCTTCTGGCGGAATCGGGCAGAAAAGACCTGTTGATTGAAAGAAATTTTAAAGAAGCTTAACGATTTGTCGAAAAGGAGCCGGTTCAGCCAGGCATTTCACTACCGCCATAGAGGCGGATTTTATCGATCCAGATGGAACCGGATACAGCGTCATTTTTATTGCTGCCGACGCCGAACTGAATGCCTTCCACACGGTTGAGGCGCAGCACCTGATCGCCGGGAACGGCCCCTGTCTTTTGTGCGCCTTTCTTGATCCACCCACGGGAAATGAACATTTTATTGAAGGGTATGCGGATCTTTTTCCAGGTTTTGTCAACGACCATCATTGCCGTCCACTGGTCGATCCTGTTGGGATCATCCGGGTGCGATGTCAGGATGTAAAATTGCCCGTTGAATTTGCCTGTTCCCTTCACGAAGAATTCGATGCCGTTGTAGAGCGTCAGGTCTCTTTTTTTGTAGTTGTTGGCGAAGGCAAAAAAATCCTTGTCGCCCGAGAAATCAAAATCGATGCGCAATGACCGGGAAGAATCTTCGGCGCCCTGGCCGGAGTCGAAATGCACGCTGAAATTGGCTTTTTTATTTTTTTTCACCGGGGCCGTTTCGGCGCGGAGGACCCAGGCGGGATCGGGATCGGCGCTTTCAAAATCTTCAATCCACGGGCCTGAATCCCGCAGTTCCATTTGTTTGAAGAGCCTCGTTTTCATGGCGACGGCTGACAGAGCCTGGCCGGTCCTGACATTCAGGATTCGCAGGTTGATTTCCCATTCCTCCTGAAGATCAGTGAGCGTGCCGGTCAGTATCAGATCCGCGCTCAGGAGCTTTCCCGCCAGTCCGTCCTTTTCCCGCTTGGTCATGCCGCTTAAGCTGAGCTGGATCTCGTTCATCAGGGCGGGAAGTTTTGTTCTTTCCACGACAATGAACTGGCCGGTGTCGATCAGAGCGGAGGTGAGCCCTTCCAGAACCACCCGGCCTTTTTCCTTCCGGTTTCCGCCGATGACTTCAAAATCAACGACGGCAATCGTTTTCTTCGGCACATGGACGGAGACTTTGCGGCCGGGCGCACAGGAGGGCAGGAGCTGATCAAAAGTTATTCTGGCCTGGCTGCCCCTTACTTCGGTGACATTGCCCTTTTGGCCGTCAATGGTAATTGGGGTTCCTTCCAGAATATAGCTTTTCCGAACAACCTGATTGGCGATATCGTCAACCACCGAACCGGATTTTTTGGAAAAATCCGGAATGTCGATTGCCAAAAGCATCTGGCTGCCCTGACACTCCAGAACCGTTCCGCCCGCGGCGAACAATTTTGCCGGTTCATTGTTGCTTTTATCGGGTGTGGCTGCGCAGGCCAATAACAAAAAAACAAGGAAAAGGGGAAACACTATTCTGAACGATTTCATATTTCCTCCCTTTGATGGTTGAATATAAAAAGAATATTTCTTCAAGTCAAGGGGATTCAGATCATCAGGGGATTCAGGTCATTTGCTCCTTACACCCGTTTTGTTTTTCCTTGCAATGTGACCGTATCCTTGTAATATGTCCGGCAAAATCATCGGGTTTAAAAGTGTCGGAATCCTTGGTTTATCATTTCGAAATTGCCGGGAGGAATAGGCCGTATGCAGGAGAAAATCATTTGTTTCAGTCTGGGCTTGTCCTCCGGTGATGTGGAAAGAGGCAGGGTGTCATTTAACGAGTCCTGCGCCGCGGAAGGCGAACTGGTCGTGGTGCCCGTGACCGGTGCTATGCTGGAAAGGAGCGTGGGGGATGCGTTGGAGCGCGTCATTTCCGGTTCGGCGCCGGACGGATCAAATCCGGTTTTGCCGGATCTCCCCTGCCGGGTCGTGGTGGTTGCCGCGCTGGAGTGCGAACAGGTATTTTCCGTGATGCGCTCCTTCAAGGCGGTTCTGCCGGATCCGCAGTCACTGATCTTTGCCGTCATCACCGAAACGGCCCTCGGCTGGACGTTCAGGGATTACGCGATCCACCTTGCCCAGGAACATGAGGAGATGAAGGCCCGAAGCCGTTAAAGCGGCGACGAGCCGGAAAAAAATAGAACTTAAGGGTAAACCAAGGGGATTATGCTCATTTCATGTCTTTTCGGCGAATACAGGCCATAATGGCCGCAGAGCATGCGGAGATTATGCTTGATGACGAGGTGAATAAGCGGCCGGAATAAAGCAGCCGGGGCGGTTCAGGCCTGCCCCGGCTGTTTTATTAGTCAAGAATCGCGGAAGAACTTATTTCTTCTTTGATGCCTTACTTTACAGCGGGTTTTTTTACAGCAGTTTTCTTCGGTGCCGCTTTTTTCACGGGGGCTTTCTTCACTGCGGTTTTCTTTGCCGGCGCTTTTTTTGCGGCCGGTTTCTTTGCCGCGGCTTTCTTCGGCGTTGCTTTTTTCGCGACGGTCTTCTTAACGGTCGGTTTTTTCGCAACAGCCTTTTTCGCTGCCGGTTTGGCTTTGGCGGTCTTCACCGCCGCGGCAACGGCTTTCCTGACGGCTTTGGCGCTGCTGATCAGCGTTTTGGCCTTGGCCAAGATTTTGTCGGTTGTTTTGGCCACCGCTTTTTTCGCGGGGGACGGATTTTTCAGCGCGGCCTGAGCCGCGGCGAGCCTCGCGATGGGCACCCGGAACGGCGAGCAGCTTACGTAGTTGAGGCCGGTCAGATGGCAGAACTCGATGGAGCTCGGCTCCCCGCCGTGTTCGCCGCAGATGCCGACTTTCAGCTTCGGATTGACGCCCCGGCCTTTGGCCACGGCCATCTGAACCAACTGGCCCACGCCGCCGCGGTCGAGCACGCGGAACGGATCGACGGGCAGGATCTTCTGGGCGACGTAGTCGGGCAGGAATTTGCCGGCGTCGTCGCGGCTGTAGCCGAACGTCATCTGCGTGAGATCGTTGGTGCCGAAGGAGAAGAACGCCGCTTCTTTGGCGATTTCATCGGCTGTGACGGCCGCGCGCGGCACTTCAATCATCGTGCCCACGGAGTATTCGACGTTCACGCCCGTTTCTTCCATGACTTTTTGAGCGGTCTCGACGATGATGGCTTTCTGCGAGACAAGCTCTTTTACGGCGCCGACCAGCGGGACCATGACTTCGGGCTTGGCGTCCACACCTTCCTGGACAAGCCGACAGGCCGCTTCAAAAATCGCGCGCGACTGCATTTCCGTGATTTCCGGGAAAGTGATGCCCAGGCGGCAGCCGCGGTGGCCCAGCATCGGGTTGAATTCATGCAGCGACGCCACCTTGGCTTTGACCGCGTCGATGGAGATGCCCATTTCCCGGGCCATTTCCATCTGCGCGTCTTCTTCGTGCGGAACGAATTCATGCAGCGGCGGATCGAGCAGGCGAATCGTGACGCCGTAGCCTTCCATGGCTTTCAAAATGCCGTAGAAGTCTTCGCGTTGCATCGGGAGCAGTTTGGCCAGCGCTTTTTTGCGGCCTTCCAGGTTGTCGGCCAGGATCATTTCGCGCACGGCCTTGATGCGGTCGCCTTCAAAGAACATGTGTTCGGTGCGGCAAAGGCCGATGCCCTGCGCGCCGAAATTGCGGGCGACGGCCGCGTCGCGCGGCGTGTCGGCATTCGTCCGGATGCCCAGCTTCTTGGCTTCATCGGCCCACTGCATGATGATGCCGAAGTTGCCGGAAAGCTCCGCGGGGATCGTTTTCACTTCGCCCAGCATCACTTCGCCGGTGGAGCCGTCCAGAGAAATGTAATCGCCTTCGGCAATGATGTTTCCGTTGACCTTGATGGTTTTCTGCGAATAGCTGATTTCGAGATCGCCGCAGCCGGAAACGCAGCATTTGCCCATGCCGCGGGCGACGACCGCCGCATGCGAGGTCATGCCGCCGCGTTGCGTCAGCACGCCCTGCGCCGCCGACATGCCTTTTAAATCTTCCGGCGAGGTTTCGATGCGCACCAGGATGACTTTTTCTTTGCGCTTGCTCCACGCTTCCGCGTCATCGGCGTTGAAAACGACGCGTCCGGTTCCCGCGCCGGGTGAGGCGGGCAGCCCCTTGGTGATGACGTTGCGGGTGGCCGCGGGGTCAAACGTCGGGTGAAGCAACTGGTCGAGCGAGGAAGGATCAATGCGCAAGAGAGCCGTCTTTTTGTCGATCAGTTTTTCGTTCACCATATCGACGGCGATCTTGACCGCGGCGGCCGCTGTGCGCTTGCCGGTGCGGGTCTGCAGCATCCAGAGCTTCTGGTCCTGAATGGTGAATTCAATGTCCTGCATTTCTTTATAATGCTGTTCCAGTTTGGTGTAAACCTTTACCAGATCCGCGTAGGCGGCGGGCATGTATTCTTCCAGCGAAGGATATTTTGCGGCCCGTTCCTCTTCGGCGACGTTGTTGTCTTTGGCCCAGCGCAGGGAGCCTTCTTTGGTGACCTGCTGCGGGGTGCGGATGCCGGCGACGACGTCTTCGCCCTGCGCGTTGATCAGGTATTCGCCGTAAAACCGTTTTTCGCCGGTGGCCGGGTCGCGCGTGAAGGCGACGCCCGTGGCGCAGCTTTCGCCGCGGTTTCCGAAAACCATGGCCTGGACGTTGACGGCGGTGCCCCAGTTGTCGTCAAAGCCGTTCATCTTGCGGTACAGGACGGCGCGAGGCGTGTTCCAGGACATGAAGACCGCGCCGATGGCGCCCCAGAGCTGCTCTTTGGGATCCGTCGGAAATTCCTTGCCCAGTTTTTCCGAGATGAGCTTCTTGTAGCGGGCAACCAGCTCCTTCAGATCACTGACCGTCATGTCCAGATCGGCTTTGATGCCTTTTTCGTCCTTGAGGGCGTCCATGACTTCCTCGAAGGGGTCGTGCGCGTCCTTGTCTTCCGGTTTGAGGCCCATGACGACGTCGCCGTACATCTGGACGAAGCGGCGGTAGGAATCCCAGCCGAACCGTTCGTTGCCGGACTGGCGGATGATGCCCTCGACCGTCTCATCGTTCAAGCCCAGGTTCAAAACCGTATCCATCATGCCGGGCATGGACACGCGGGCGCCGGAGCGGACGGAAAGCAAAAGGGGATTGGACGGATCGCCAAAGGCCGCGTCCATCGATTTTTCAACTTTCTTAAGCGCTGCTTCCACTTCTTTGTCCAGGCCGGCGGGGAGCTGTTTGTTGTTTTTGTAGAATTCCACACAAACATCCGCCGTGATTGTGAATCCCGAAGGAACGGGAATTCCCAGATTCGACATTTCGGCCAGGTTTGCGCCCTTGCCGCCGAGAAGGTTTTTCATGTCGGCCCGGCCTTCATTGATGCCCTTCCCGAAAGTGTAAACACGTTTAGCCATATCTTTATCTCCTTTAGAAAGAATTTGCTGAATTGAAAACCTAAGCGCGGAGTTTAATAATTGAAATCCCGGAGGCTGTAAAGCGTTTTTTCTTGCCGGACGTAAAAACCCCCGCCAATGGGTGCGCGGGGGCTTTTACTGCTATATGTGGAGGGAAGGGTTTATACGATCATGGTCTTAATGGCATCGACGACCGGCGCCGTGAAAAGAGCAACCAGAATGGCGTAAAGGGCAAAGGAGCCGATGGCTTCACTCAGATAGAGTTTGTCATATTTGCGCTTCAGGGAAACAATGATCAGTCCGCCGACAATCAGGCAGCCCAGATGAAAGAAGGGGAAAGCGGACTCTGTGCCGGCGCTGAACTGGGCAAAACCGAATGTCGCCGTGGTCAGAACAATGAAACCGACCAAAAGAGCTGTTTGCATGGTTTTTTTCATGATTCCGTTCCTCCTTTTTTACCGGTGTTTCGTTTTTCTGCCTTTTACTATGAAATAATTATGCCAAAGCAATGCCCACGGGAAAATATTTTATATCCATATGATTTTACTTAAATATTACGAATAAACAAGATCATCACGCCGGTCCGACAGGATGAAACACTTTGTTTTATTTTAAAGAAACGTTCAATGCCGGTCAAAAAACGAATAAAATATTGAACGACTTTGACGGCGCCGCCATGACCGTCAGCCGCGCTTTACCATTGTGAACGGGTGTGCTACAAGCAAATCATCATGGAAGAAAAGCGGAACCGAAAAAAAATCCCCTTCCGGCATAAGTCTCCGGTTTCCGGGCGAAAGGCCGGTCGTCCGGAAGCGAAGATTTTTATGAAACCGGAGATTGCTCCACCGCTCAAAAGCGTTCTGGCAAAAATCGGCAAACCGCATCCAACGCCTTTCGTCCCGGATGAATTTCAGACGCGGGCGCTTGCGGCCATCCGACAAAACGACTGTCTGGTGATGGCCCCTACCGGCGCCGGAAAGACCTGGATTGCGCGGGAGGGGATCTTGTCCGTCATGGAAAAGGGCGGGCGCGCCTGGTATGCCTCGCCGCTTAAGGCGCTTTCCAATTCCAAGTGGGTGGAGTTCGGCCTGCATTTCGATCCCGAAAACGTCGGCATTATTACCGGCGACACCAAGGAAAATACCGAGGCCCCGATTATCGTCGGCACAACCGAAATTCTGCGCAACCAACTCTACGACGCCATGCACCGGGGGGAGGATTTAAACTGCGATCTGGTGATTCTGGATGAGGCGCACTATCTCGGAGATGCCGACCGCGGCGTGGTCTGGGAAGAAATTCTGATCTATCTGCCGGTGCGCGTGAACGTGCTTTTGCTTTCCGCCACCATCGGAAACGGCGAGGAAATTGCCGCCTGGCTGGAATCCATCCGGAAAAAGCCCTGTACCGTGATCCGCGAGGAAAAGCGTCCCGTGCCGCTGTACCCGATGTTCCTGCATCCTTCGGGATGCCTTCATCCCTTTCTGGAAGGGAAAAAGGCCGCGCCGGCGGTTTGCGAGTTTTTTAAAAGAGACCCATCGCGGCATCGTTCGGGCCGCCTGCCGGATTACGCGGGGATCCTCCGGGTTCTGGAGCGGTTTAACCTTTTGCCGGCCATCTTCTTTCTGAAATCGCGCGCGGAGTGCGACGCGGCTCTTTCCTGCCGGGCGGGTCTTCCGCCCATGAAAAGCCACGGCGCGTTTGCCGACGACCTGGATGACCTGCTGGAGAAGTTTCCCTCGCTCGGCGCCCATCGCCAGATCAAGGCGCTCCGGTCGTCCGGGCTGGCCGCGCATCACGGCGGACAGCTTCCGGCCTGGAAACTGCTGGTGGAAGAGATGATGAACCGGGGGCGCCTGCGGGCCATTTTTGCAACGACCACGGTGGCCGCCGGCGTGAATTTTCCCGCCAGAACGATCGTGCTGTTCAATTCCGACCAGTTCAACGGCCGCGACTTTGCGCCCCTGTCGGCAACGGAATTCCGCCAGATGACCGGACGGGCAGGCCGGCGCGGACAGGACAACATCGGCTTCATGCTGGCGGTTCCCGGACGGTTCATGGAATTGGCGCATGTTAAAAAAATGCTGTTTGCCGCGCCGGAGGATATTTTCAGCCGGTTGAAAAACGACTTTGCCATGGTTCTGAATCTTCTATTGTCGCAGACGCCCGCCGATGTGAAGAAGATATTTGAAAGATCTTTTGCCGCCTGGCAGCAAAACACAACCGGAGGAAAGGGTTTGTCCGCCGCCGATCGGTTGTGGAGAGATTTTTCCCGGCATTTGAATTTCTTACAGCAGGAGCGCTTTGTCGATCCGGAGGGGAAGCTCATGGAAGACGGCCTCTGGGCGGCGCGCCTGAGACTGGACCATCCGCTTCCGGTTGCCGAGTGTCTGCGGAAAAACGCTTTGCCGGAGGATGAAAAGCTGCTGGCGGCCGTTGTTGCCGTCTTTGCGTATGACCGCGACGATGAAATGCAGCTTGCCGCCGGGGGATTGCCGCATATTTTGACGGCTGTTTTGCGCAAAATGCTGATCGCGGTTCGCCCGCTTTCCCAAAGACTTGCGGCCGCGGGCTTTTTCGTCCCCAAGCTTCATCCTTCGGCCGGCTCGGCCATGTATTACTGGGCACAGGGGCGGGAGTGGGACGATGTGCTTCACGTGAGCGGTGTGGCTGAAGGCGACATGGCGTCGCTGGTGCTGCGCACGGCGGATAACCTGCGCCAGATCGCCTCGCTTCGGGACACGCATCCCGAAATCGCCGCCTGCGCGATGAAAGCGCGGGAGGCGATCCTGCGCGAGCCGGTGTTGTTTCTGTAGGGAACGGTCGCGACCGTTTCCTACAGAAGGAAGACGGAAGGAAAAGATATTCAAATCGTCATTGCGAGTGCAGCGAAGCAATCTCAGTGCATTTGATTTGTGAACAGACATTGTATGAATAAACAATTCTACGTTTACATCATGACGAACAAGAACAACACAGTTCTCTATACCGGTGTTACCAATGATTTAAACAGAAGAGTTTATGAGTACAAGAAAAAATTGATGGACGGCTTTACGAAAAAATACAATGTGGATAAATTAGTATTTTAC
>JAAZOZ010000140.1 GCA_012797505.1 Smithella sp.
GGCCGGGGTCCATAACTCATTGTAATTACTGGATACCGACCTTCGCCGGTATGACAAAAAGGGTGCAAAAAAGACTTTTTACGAAACCGTCAAATTTGGTGGACACATCACAGGAAAGAAACGAGCGATTCAGCATGGCGGATCGGGCCATTACCATCGGGTTCTGGCTCAACGCCATCCTGATGATCGTGAAACTTTTGGCCGGTTATTATGGCGATTCCGAGGCTGTGTTTGCCGACGGCATTGAAAGCGCCTGCGATTTTGTGGCGATCATTTCCACGCTGATCGCCTTGAGAATCGGTCGGAAAACCTTTGATGATGATCATCCTTACGGCCACGGCAAGGCGGAATGCATGGCCGCCATCATGGTTTCTCTGGTCATTTTTGCGGCAGGCTTCGGGATTCTCTACAAGGCGGTCATGACGTTTGTCACGGGCCATTATCCCCAACCGCAGTTGATGGCCGTGGCGGCTGCTGCGGCGACCATTGTGATCAAGGAAATCCTTTTTCGCTACACGCGCCGTGTTGCCCGCAAACTGGAAAGCCCCGCTGTTGAAGCGGTATCCAAAGACCATCGCAAGGACGCGCTGACATCGGTGGCGACGCTGATCGGTGTGACCGGCGCGTACTTCGGGTTTGCTTTTCTGGACCCGCTGGCCGCGGGACTGACCTCATTTTTTATTTTCTATATCGGGTGGGAAACCCTGAAGAAAACCGTGCACGACCTGATGGATGGCCGGCCTCCCCAGAATGTCCTCAGTCAGATTTGTGATACCGCCTGCGAAATTTCAGGCGTCGACCGGGTCCACGAAATACGCGGACGGCGCTCCGGTCAATACCTGATCATTGATTTGAAACTGGAAATGGACCCGGAAATGACGGTAAGGCAGTCACATGAAATCGCCGATCAGGTTAAAAATCTGATCTTCAGCCGTTTTTCCAATGTCGGCGACGTCATGATTCACATCAATCCCAGCAATCAGGCGCACAAAGACTTGATCCGGCTTTAAAAGGCAACGGGGGCGAGGACAGGGCATTTGCGCTCCCTGTCCGTTCTCACCAGCGTTCCAGGATTTCCTTGGTCAGCTCCGAACGGATGGCCTGATCCAGGTGCACGCTGCCGAAGAGGCGGCTCCCGGCCATTTTGGCGTTCAGCACGGAAAGCCCGTTGGAGCGCTCGTCCAGCCACGGGACGTCGATCTGATCGTGGGAAAAGTCGCCGGTAAAAACCATTTTGGTGCCTTCGCCGCCGCGCGTCGCGATGGCTTTCACATGCGAAGGCGGCAGGTTCTGAATTTCGTCAACGATCACGAAGCATTTCTGAATGGAGCGGCCCCGGATTTTGTCCAGGTCCATCATCTCGATTTTTCCGTTGGTCAGCCACTCGTTGATCTTGTCCTTCATTTTTTCATCCACCAGTTCTTTGATCGCGTTGATGTTGTCGTGGATCGGGTGCATCCAGGGCTTCATCTTGGCGTCGATATCGCCCGGTGAATAGCCCAGCCGGTCTTTGTTGCCCAGCTGGATGGTTGCGCGGCTGACCAGAATCTGGCGGTAGCGGGAGGCCTGTTCGAAGGCGGCCAGAAGCGCCAGAAAGGTCTTGGCGGTTCCCGCCTTGCCCGTCAGCGCAACCAGCGGAACGGATGTGTCGCGCAGCAGATCCATGGCGATATACTGGCCCCAGTTGACGTCTCCGTTGTTGGACCTGGGCCTTACGCCCAGCAGATGAATGTCCTTGTCCACGATGCGGAAGTAGTCGCCCTTGCGCACCGCGGCGAAGGCGGGTCCCCAGGCCCCGTCGCGTTCGCAGTAGCAGACGATGCCCTCGTTGAGCAGGATCTGGCCCAGTTGCGCGGCCAATCGGGCTTCGGGAAGTTTCAGCGGAAAGGTTTTATCGGCAATCCATTTCTTCTGAAGATTGACGGTGGTCCGGGGGGTGTGCTGCTGCTTGACCTCCGTTTCATCCATTTTGACGGATTGGACATCCATGCCGAAATTCAGGGCCAGCGTTTCCAGCGCGGCGTCCTGCGTGACGAGGATGACTTTTTCGGCCGGCAGCTTTTGCCGGGCGTAGAGCGCGGTAGCGATGATGCAGTGGTCGTTTTTGTCGATTTTGAGGTCAGCGTCCTTGGCCGCGCTGAAGTCGTAGGAGAAAAAGCGGACCGAACGGTCTTTGACCCGAAACAGATTGCGGACATTGCGAATGACGCTGCGGGCAATGTCCGCTTTGAAATCGTTTCCGGTTTTGTGGCTGTCCAGTTCCTCCCAGGTCGCGTAGGGAATTAAAACGCAGTTGCGTCCTCCCTGGCGAAGCTTCTCAAAAACATCCATCCCGTATTCCAGGGCGCTGGTATCCACGACAAAATATTTTTCCGGCGCCCCGTCCGCCGTCTGAACCGTCTTCTCTTCCGCCGCTTGAGCCTTGACTCTTTTCCCGTTCGTCATGCCCCTCGCTCCCCGGTTGACGTGTTTGAAGTTATGGAATGCAGAATGTGTGAAGGCGCACCTCCAATGCCTGCGTCGGCAGAATTGTTGTGTGCCATTGTACCAAATTCGGAAATTTCGACAAGGAAAAATTGAACAGCTTTTTTCAACCCAGATTTCCCATTAGATGATTTTGATCGAATCAACTGATTTGCGCGTGATAGTAGTTGAAAGAACGAACGTAACATGTTCCAATGGAAACCATTAGAAATACATTATGCATCACTCTTGTCCAAATTAGGTAAAGAAATAACAGCGCATGTTGAGCCCTGATTTGCTATATTGGCTTTGCTACGAGCAAATACAGACAAGGAGGACTCAACGATGCAGAGATTTTGTAGCATATTCAGCCAGCTGTTACAATTATTTCCACGATTGGAATTTCAAAGCGCAGTGACAGCAACCAAGGCGGAGCGTCACATGCGTGGATTTACCTGCCGGGGTCAGTTTGTAAGCATGTTATTTTGCCAATTGGGTCGAGCGCATTCATTGCGGGAGATCACAAACGGATTGCGCAGCTGCGAGGGGAAGTTGAAACATTTAGGCATTGAAGCTCCCCAGCGGTCAACTTTGGCTTATGCGAATGAGCATCGATCCTGGAAGCTTTATGAGAAGGTATTTTTCAATCTTTTGGAGACATGTCGGCAACAGGTTAAGGGCAAGAAGAAATTTCGATTCAAGAACAAATTGGTAAGTTTAGATTCGACCACCATTGATTTGTGTCTTTCGATGTATGACTGGGCAAAGTTTCGGCGGGCCAAGGGCGCTGTAAAACTTCATTTGGTGTTGGATCATGATGGGTATTTGCCTTGTTTTGCTCACATTACGGATGGGAAATGCCATGATGTGAAAGTTGCCCATACATTAAGGTTTGAATCCGGAACCATCGTGGTGGATGATCGCGGGTATAATGATTACAAGCTTTTCAGCAAATGGACGGAACAGGGTGTCTATTTTGTAACCCGGAGGAAGGATAATGCGGTCTATGAAGTAACCGAAACCAGAGAGATTCCCCAAAACCGTTCGATTCTCAGTGATGAAATCATCCAATTGACCGGTGAAGCGGGCAAAAAATGTCCATGCCTGTTACGCAGGGTGACCTACTATAATGCAGACAAGGATGAGACATTCGTTTATCTGACCAATCATTTGAAGTTGGGGGCAACCACCATTGTTTCCATCTACAAAGATCGCTGGCAGATGGAGCTGTTTTTTAAAGCATTGAAACAGAATCTTAAGATTAAAACGTTTGTAGGCACATCGGCCAATGCGGTGAAGATTCAAATTTGGACAGCATTGATTGTCATGCTGATGCTTCGTTACCTGCAGTTGAAAGCATCCTTTGGCTGGTCGCTTTCCAATTTGGTGGCCATTCTCCGGATGAATCTCTTTGTGCATCGTGATCTCTGGACATGGCTTGATAATCCTTATGAAGGACCGCCCTTATCCACCATGCAACCGCAGGCGAAATTACAATTCTGATATTTTGGACAGCAGTGAAGGTTGATATAAAAATGGCGATCCATATCATTCCCGTCCATAAGCTCAGCGCTAAAGCCTTAAAAGGGGTTATCGAGGAATTTATTTCCAGAAATGGAACCGATTACGGCGCGGTTGAGGCTTCCCTGGAAACCAGTTTTCAACAGGTCAAAAACCGGCTGAAAGACGGATCGGCCGTTCTTGTTTTTGATGACGAGACGGAAACCACCAATATATTTCCGGCGGATGATCCTGTTTTGAAAAAGCTGGATACACAGTAGCCGGTTGATGAGGATATAGGAAACTATGGAATCATATCCATCGGCACAGAAAGAGTCCGTTGACCTCACCGGCTTACCGTCACCCCCACGCGGTCGCAGTAGCGGGAAACCGGACAGGCGCTGCAAACGGGCGAGACGGGTCTGCAGATTTTCCGTCCGAAAAACACCAAGAGCGTATTGTACATAATCCAGTATGGACGGGGAAGCTTGCCGCGCAGGGCCATTTCCGTTTCGTCTGGTGTCTTTGTTTTCACGTAGCCCAGACGGTTGGAAATCCGGTGAACGTGCGTGTCCACGCAAATACCGTCCTTCCCGTACGCCAGCGTAATCACCAGATTGGCCGTTTTCCTTCCGACGCCCTTGATGCTCAGCAGGTCGTCCAGGTTGTCCGGCACTTTTGAACCGAACCGTTCGATCAGCTCCCGGCAGACGTGATGAATCGTTTTGGCCTTGTTGCGATAAAATCCCACCGGATAAATGGCTTCGGCAATTTTGGACTGCGGAACTTTCAGCATGGCCTCGGGCGTCACGGCAAGCGCCAGAAGACGGTCGGTGGCCTCGGCCGTGACCTCGTCTTTGGTGCGCAGGCTCAAGAGCGTGGACATCAGGATGACAAACGGATCGCGCTCGCTTTCGGCCAGGTGGGAAACGATGGGCATCTCCCCCAGATCCAGTTCCTTCTTCAGAATTCTGACGATCGGACGGATGTTTTCGTCTTTCATGTTTTGCGTCTGCTTTCCTTTTGAAATTTCCTGTTGGGGCCCCCTTTCCGGCGCCGGTTCATGACCGGTTCGAGGCCTCCCGGTATTATGACGAGACTTGTTGAAAAGCAAGTTTTTATCCGTAAATACTCCGGGCATAGCGCTCGGAGTATGGAGAATTATTAATAAAGGTCCGTTTTGACCGGCGTGTTTTTTCTTGACAGCGCTTTCTTATTCCTATAATGCCCAGTTTGCGCCTTCGCTCACGCAAGATGGAGTTTGGCACTTCAGGGACCTGGGGTTTTAGAGATCATCCCCGATCATCAAGCAAATTCAATCCATCCGGCGGAATGCTCCGCACAGCGCCGAATTCGCGGGGGAAATAAGAATATTCATGCAGAAAACAAAAAAATATCCAATCAGTCAGACGGATGAGATCGGCCGCCGAAAAAGGAAAATGGGGCAGGTGATCGTGATTGAAGACCGCTGCAAGGGATGCGGTTTTTGCATCGCCAACTGTCCCCGGCAGGTGATGCGCCTCTCCTCTGCTTTCAACAAGAAAGGGTATCATCCACCGGAAGTGGTGGACACCACCCGCTGTGTAAGCTGCCATTTTTGTGAAATTATTTGTCCGGAATTTGCGATTTACAGCGTAGAACATGAAGATTTCGAAGAGTGAGCCGTAGAAGGAGAGAGGCTTTGACTGCTAAAGAAGTAAGAACAGGAACGCATTTCATGAACGGCGACGAGGCCTGCTGCGAAGCCGCGCTGGCCGCGGGTTGCCGCTTTTTTGCCGGATATCCGATCACGCCCGCCACGGAAGTGGCCGAATCCATGTCGCGTCGGCTGCCGGAAATCGGCGGCATTTATATCCAGATGGAAGACGAAATCGCTTCGATGGCGGCCATTCTGGGGGCGAGCTGGGGCGGAGTGAAATCGATGACCAGCACGTCGGGTCCGGGCTTTTCGCTGATGATGGAAAATATCGGTCTGGGCATCTGCACGGAAACGCCCTGCGTGGTCTGCAATGTGCAGCGCGCCGGCCCCAGCACGGGACTGCCGACGCTGGTGGCCCAGGGGGACATGATGCAGGCGCGCTGGGGCTCGCACGGGCACTACGAAATCATCGCCCTGTCTCCGTCGAGCCCGCAGGAAATGTTCGATTTTACCATCCGGGCCTTCAACCTGAGCGAATACTACCGCCTGCCCGTCATTCTTCTGGCCGACGAGACGATCGGACACATGAACGAACGCGTCGTCATCCCGCAGGAGGAAGACATTGAAATCGTCAACCGCCGCAAGCCGACCGTTTCCCGGGAAGATTACCTCCCCTACGAGGCGGACGCCGACGGAATCGCGCCGATGGCCAATTGCGGCGACGGCTACCGGATTCACGTCACGGGACTGACGCACGACGACCGGGGCTATCCGGCTATGGATGCCAAAGCGCAGGAAAAAATGATTTCGCGGCTCGTGGACAAGATACGAAAAAACCGGGATAAAATCATCCGCACGCAAAACCTGTATCTGGACGACGCCGAAGTCGTGGTGGTTTCCTACGGAATCAGCGCGCGCTCCGCCATGCAGGCCGTCCGCGACGCCCGCAACGAAGGCATCAAGGCGGGCCTGATCAAACTCGATACCGTCTGGCCTTTCCCCGAAGAACTCATCCGCAGCGTCGCGCCCCGGACCAGGGCGATGATCATGGCGGAAATCAACGGCGGCCAGATGGCGCTGGAACTGGAACGCTCGGCCGGCGGCGCCTGCCCGGTGTCGCTGGTGTCCAATCTCGGAGGCAAGATCCTTCACCCGGGCCTGATTTTGAACGCGGTTGCCAAGGCGGCAACAGAAAAACCATAATTCAGCAAAACCGAAGAACAAGGGGCTGCAATCCCTTGTTCGATGAAGCAGGACAGGACCTATGACCACAGCAAAAGCCGTCAAGAATGTTCCGCCCCATCCCATGGATGGATTGCTGCGGACGGAAAGAATCCCCCACATCTGGTGCCCCGGCTGCGGCATCGGCACGGTGTTTTCCGCCGTGCTCGCCGCGATCAAAAACACCGGCTGGGACCCCAACACCATCGCGATGGTTTCCGGCATCGGCTGCACGGGGCGCATGGCCGGCTACATCCGGCTGGATTCTTTTCATACCACACACGGCCGGGCGCTTCCGTTTGCCACCGGACTCAAGCTGGCCAAACCGGACACCAAGGTGATCATCGTCTCCGGAGACGGCGACCTGTTTGCCATCGGAGGCAATCATTTCATTCATGCCGCTCGCCGGAACATGGACATGACGGTCGTTTGCGTCAATAATTTCAACTACGGCATGACGGGCGGCCAGCAGGCTCCCAGCACGCCGCTGGGCGCCAAGACCACCACCACCGTCAACGGCTCGCCGGAAGAGCCTTTCAACCTGTGCGATCTGGCCGCCACCTGCGGAGCGACCTATGTGGCCCGGTGGACGGCCATGCAGGTCCGTTCGCTGCGCAGCTCCATCAGCGAGGCGCTGGAAAAACGGGGCTTCAGCTTCGTGGAAGTGATTACCCCCTGCCCGTCCTCTTTCGGCCGGCGCAACCGCATGGGCACCGCGCTGGAAATGATGAAATTCTATCAGGGCCGCTCCGTGATCCGCAGCGATATCGACCCCAGCGAAGCCGTCGTGGACATCGACCGGGAAATCGTGGTGGGCAAATTTGTCGATATAGAACGGCCCACGTTCATGGACCACTACGAAAAAGTCAATCGCCTCAACCTGCCGCAGTGGCGCGCCATGCATCCTGATCATCAGAAAGGGCGGTGAAGACCATGCCGGACAAACGCGAGAAACACATTCTGATTACCGGTTTCGGCGGGCAGGGCATTGTCATGGCCGGGGACATTCTGGGAAAAGCGGCAACGCTCTACGATCATAAACACGCCACGATGACGCAGAACTACGGGCCGGAAGCCCGGGGCGGCGCCTGTTCCAGCCAGGTGATCATCAGCAGCGAGGAAATTCTGTTCCCCTGCGTGGAGGAGCCGGAAATCCTGGTCTGCATGAGCCAGGAAGCCTATACAAAAAACATCAAATCCCTGCGCCCGGAAGGGACGCTCATCTGGGACACGGACCTGGTGCGCACGCGCAAAACCGACGCGGTTTTCAAGGCGTTCAACATCCCGGCCACGCGTTTTGCGGAGCAGCTCGGAACCAAGATGATGGCCAACATCGTCATGCTGGGCTTTCTTTCCGCGGTGGAGCCGCTGGTCCATGCGGAAGCGCTCAAAAAGGCCGTCCTGGAATCCGTCCCCGCCGCGACAAGGGACAACAACCTCCGCGCCTTCAACACGGGCAGGGAATACGGCCATTCCATCCTGAAAGGACTGGTCAAGCCCGAGCCGGGCAAACATCAGGATTAAAAAGGCGAAAGGAATCCTTCACAAATGGCCGACAAGGAACAGGATGCTCCAAAAGGGAAATTTATCGTCATCGTTGATGAAGACCTGCAGGATCTGGTTCCCGGATACCTGGAAAACCGGCGCAAAGACGTTGAGGAGCTGCGCCGCGCGCTCGAGCGGAGCGACTTTGAAGCCATTCGGGTACTGGGCCATAAAATGAAAGGATCCGGCGGGGGCTACGGATTTGATGAAATCAGCGAAATCGGCCATGCCCTCGAGGACGCCGCCAAGCAATCGCAGGCCGCTAAAATCCGGGAAGAGATCGATCGGCTCCGGTATTACCTGGACAATGTCGAAGTGATGATGCCATCGTAAACCACCGGCCACGGCGCGATCTTCCAGCCTTGCTGACATGCAAGGCGAATTTCCTCACACAAGCTACAGGCACACCCTCGAAACCTGCTCGTAATCCGTGATCCCCTGCAGGATTTTTGTAACCCCGTCCATCCGCAGCGTTCTCATGCCTTCCTGAAGCGCGATTTGGGTCAAATCGTCAACGTCCGGGCTTTGCTTGATGGCTTTCTTCACCGCCGCCGTCGCCGTGATAATCTCGTGAATGCCGACCCGTCCATAATATCCCTTGCCCTCGCAATAACTGCAGCCCTGGCGCATCCACAGGGTAAAATCCGGAGAATATTCAGGAAGTCCGTGTTTTTTCGCCCAGACGGGATCGTAGTAATGGATGAGATTTTCATATTCTTCAAAATCGGGATGGTAAGGCTTTTTGCACTTTTCACAAAGCCGCCGGGTCAGGCGCTGAGCGATAATGCCCAGCAAAGCGTCGGCAAAATTATAAACCGGAATCCCCATGTCGATAATGCGCGTTACGGTTTCCGCCGCGCTGTTCGTATGCAGCGTGCTGAAAACCAGGTGGCCGGTCAGCGACGCTTCCAGCGTGATTTTGGCGGTTTCCACGTCGCGCATTTCGCCGATCATGATCACGTCGGGATCGGCCCGCAGGAAAGACCGGAGCGCTTCGCTGAACGTGAAGCCGATTTTGCTGTTCACCTGCACCTGCTTCAGGCCGGGCTGCTGGATTTCCACGGGATCTTCCGCCGTCCAGATGGTAATCTCCGGCTTGTTGATATGGCCGAGGGCCGAATGCAGCGTGGTCGTTTTCCCGGAGCCGGTGGGGCCGACGCACAGCACGACGCCCTGCGGCTTTGTAATCATATTTTCAAAAGCTTCCAGATTGTGGGTAGAAAGTCCGAGCTCCCGGATGGTCACGGGTTTTGACTTGGCCAGGATTCTCAGGACGATATTTTCGTTGTTTTCCACCGTCGGCGTCACTTCCACGCGGAATTCCACCTTCTCGCCGCGAACGCGCACCATGAACTTGCCGCTCTGCGGCTTCCGGTGCTCCGAAATATCCAGATTGGAGATGATCTTGATTCTGGAAATGATGGCTCTTTTGGACTTTTCCGGAATGAAATACGCGGACTGACAAACCCCGTCGATCCGGAAGCGGACTTTGAACGGCTGTCCCCGAAAGCCGGAATCGAAATGAATGTCCGATGCCCGCTTGTTGTAGGCGTCCACGAGAATCCGGTTGACCAGGGCGATGACTTCGGAGTTGATTTCCTGGGTGATTTCCCCTTCGTCTTCCTGCTGCTCGGCCTCGTCGATGGCCAGCATTTTTTCGGCGGATTCGGTCTGCGTTTCTCCGGGAAGCTTCATCAGAGTCTCGACTTCCGACTGCTGGAAAAGAGCATCGATGTCCTCGGGCGCCGCCAGACTGAGCCCCGCGTTGCTTTTCAGACCGAACAATTTCTTGAGCGCATCCATCAGGCTCCAGTCAAAGGGGTTGCACAGAATGAACGATCTTTCGTTCTTCTCGTCGAGCCTGGCCACAACCCGGTTTTCCCGGGCGAAAGAAACGGGAATGACCCCGAGCAGAAGGCTTTCCCGGTCAATTTTAGCGATGATGGGTATGGACAGAAATTCCGAAATCCACCCCGTCATCTGCCTCTGGGGAACTCCCATCGGCTCACAGATATTGTAGATGTCCTGGGGCGCCAGCGCGGACAGACGGTCCCGAATGCGGGCGGCCTGAGCAGGCTCCACAAAGTTCAGCAAGGATTGCTTGAACTGGGAAAAAATGGCCGGCGGCTGCACAATCTCCCCCTTGGCGGCAATCCTTGTCTTCAACTTCTGCCAGCGGGAACCTGTTTTGATCTGCTCGTCAATCTTCTTGAGCAAAATGTCTTTTCGAATCGGCTTGGCCAAGTGGTCCGCCGCGCCCACTGCAAAGGCTTTGGCCCGGTTTACTTCATCATCCAAGGCCGTCAGGAAAATCACGGGAATGAACTTGGTTTCCGGA
>JAAZOZ010000141.1 GCA_012797505.1 Smithella sp.
GAAAGATTTTCATGGATAACCCATCAATGTCCCAGGTTCAGCCAAGCAATGCGCCTCTGATTACCGTAGCCATGCCGATATTCAATGCGGGAAGCTGTCTCCGGCTTGCCGTGCTTTCGATTGTCCGGCAGACGTTCACCGACTGGGAACTGCTGATTATTGATGACGGCTCGACGGACAATGCGCTTCAGGATATTGACGATATACGGGATAAGCGAATCCGCATATTGAAAGATGGTGCAAACAAGGGGCTTGCAGCAAGGCTCAATGAAGCGATCGATTTGGCCCGCGGCCGGTATTTGGCGCGCATGGATCAGGATGACGTGTCTTATCCGGAGCGCTTCGCCCGGCAGGTCGAAGCGCTGGAAAAAGATCCGCGGCTGGATTTGGTTGCCGCCCATGCCGTTACGATTGACGGGGATCACCGATTGACGGGCCGGTTGCCGGCGGCGTCGCAAGGAGAAATTATCGCCAAACCCTGGCGCGGGTTTTACCTGCCCCACCCGACCTGGATGGGCAGGATCGAATGGTTCCGGAAATTCCGATACGCCGAGCCCGGGCCGTATTTTTGTGAAGACCAGGAATTGTTGTTGCGCAGCTATGAAGAGAGCAGTTTCGGTGTTATCGAAGAACCGTTGTTGGCCTACCGAATCCGGGGGAAGACGGCCCGGCGAAAGTTGATCAAAACCCGCTTGACGGTATTGCAGGTGCAATGGAGACATTTTTTGTCAAAGGGGCAGCTTTTTTTTGCCCTGATGGCGGTTTTGACGTTTGGCGGACGTTTGGCGTTGGATGTTTTGAGGCCGGTTTTTGGCGCCGCATATCCAATCATCAGAATCCCGGGAGAGGAAATATCTCAAACCTGGCGGAGTGTATTGAATCATATTCAGGAAGGCGCCGGTGATGCGAAGGTGATTTCCAGCGACCGGCAGTTGCGGGAACCCGCGCCGGGAATCCATCCCCTGGCAGGCAGGCGGATCGCCATGATCGCCACGGTCTCCTATCACCTGGTGAACCAGTTGGGATGCCAGGCGGAGTATTTTCGGGACATCGGAATGTCCGTCGTCCTGGTCTCGTCGGCGGGGCCGGAGATCGCCAAGATCCCGACAGGGCCGCGCCTGCGCTATGAGGTTATCGAGATTCCCCGGTCGCTTACGCCCGTGCCGGACCTCCTCGCCCTCGTCCGCCTGACGAAGTTCTTCCTCACGCGTCGTTTCGATCTTGTCCACTCCACGACGCCCAAGGCGGGCCTCCTCACGGCGCTTGCCGCTTTCATTGCGTGCGTCCCCGTGCGGCTGCACACCTTTACCGGTCAGCCCTGGGTGACGCTGCGAGGACCGCTGCGCTGGGCTTCCCGCTCGGCTGACCGGCTGATCGGCCTTCTCAACACGCGGTGCTACGCCGACAGCGGCAGCCAGGCGGCGTTTCTTGCGGCGGAGGGCATCCTTCCCGCGGAGAAGATATCCGTCATCGGCCACGGATCGCTTGCCGGCGTTGATATGAAACGCTTTGATCCCGGCCTCTGGACGGAGGATCGGAAGCGGGAGATCCGTCGGAGCCTCGGCATCGCTCCATCCGCGACGGTGATCGTCTTTGTGGGCCGCATCTCCCCCGACAAGGGCATCGCCGAGCTGATCGACGCCTTCAGGGGGCTGATGGAGGCGGGCCGCGACGTCGATCTTCTGCTCGTCGGGCCGCACGACCGCGAACGCGGGGGCGTCAGCGAGTTCGACCTGGACGATGCGCTGCAATGTCCGCGCATCCACTATTTGGGCTATGCGCCGGATCCCGAGCGGTGCCTTGCCGTCTCCGACATCTTCTGCCTGCCCAGCTACCGCGAAGGGTTCGGCACGGTCGCGATCGAGGCGGCCGCGATGGGCCTGCCCACGGTGGGAACGGCGATCTACGGGCTGACCGACGCCGTGGCGGACGGGGATACGGGCATCCTCGTTCCTCCCCGCGACGCCCGCGCCCTCGAAGGGGCCCTGCGGCGTCTGCTCGACCATCCCGATGAGCGCGCCCGGATGGGGGCTGCCGCCCGCCGCCGCTGTTTCGAGCGCTTCGAAACAAGCCGGGTCAACGCGCAGGTCGCGGCGGAATACCTGCGGATCCTGAAAAAGAAATGCCTGATCTGACGCTGCTGTTCAATCAACTTCTGGAAGGGGTTACCCGCTTCCGGGGCGTCCTGCTGTTTGCCGCCTGCGCCGGTCTGGGGGCCGCGGGCGCCTGGCTGATCGCCGGGATGCCGTTCCGCGAGCACCTGCTCGACGCGCCCAACGAGCGCAGCTCACACACGGAGCCCACGCCGCGGGGCGGCGGTGTGGGAATTCTTGCGGCCTTCATTGTGGCGGGGCTCACGCTCCGCATCCCCACGACCTTCCTCTTCGCCGGGATTCTCGTCTCCGCGGTCAGCTTCTACGGGGATTATTTCAGACTCTCGGTGCGCTTCCGTCTGGGCGTCCAACTGTTTTCGGCGCTGCTGCTCCTGCTGCCCATGCTGCCGCGCCTGAGCGCTCATTACAGCCTGTCCACCTACGGCTTTGCCCCGTGCCTCTTCTTCCTGATCCTGCCGCTGATCTTCCTGTTTGTGATCGGGACGGCGAACTTCTACAACTTCATGGACGGGATCAACGGCATTGCGGGGGTGAGCGGGGCGATCGCCTTCGGCCTGATGGGCGTCAATGTCCTTCAGCGGTCCGGCGCGGACGACCTGCAGACGGGGCTTGCGCTGTTATCGATCTGCATCGCCCTGGCGTGTCTGGGCTATCTGCCCTTCAACCTGCCGCGCGCGCGGGTTTTCATGGGGGACGTGGGCAGCATTCTCCTGGGATTCGTCTTTGCCGCGCTGGTCGTGACGCTGGCGCGGAATTATCAGGAGATGGCCAGCTTGGCGGCGCTGCTCTTTCCCTTCTACGCGGACGAACTCACTACGATGGCCGTCCGCCTTCGGAACCGCGAAAATCTCGCGCAGCCCCACCGGCGCCACTTGTACCAGATCCTGGCGAATGAATTCGGCCTTGCCCACTGGAAAGTCACGCTGATCTACGGCGCGGCGCAGCTTGCCGTCGGCGCGGTTGTGCTCATCGCCTATCCTTTGGGGGCACTGCAGATTTTAATTTTTCTGACGGCCTGTTTTATCGCCTTTGCCCTGGTCAGCCTGCTGGTTCGCGGTCAAATCAGGGAAAAACGTTCCTGAAGGAGACGATTGGAGAATGAAAGCAGCAATCAGCGGGGCTGAAGCCCCGCACTAGTGTGCCCGGCATGGGCGCGAGCTATCAGAATGAAAGGAGTCTGACGGAGCCGACAGCGGCAACCGTAGCCGAACGGCAAGGTAGAACCCGTAAGGGGAAGCTGGAAGAAGCCGAAGGCAAACCGACGACCGTA
>JAAZOZ010000142.1 GCA_012797505.1 Smithella sp.
CAGCACTATCTTGGTTTTCGAAAGAAAATCCGGAAGAATCATCATATCAATATCGAGCGTTGCCCTTGGCTTTGCATAAATGGCAATGGCCAATCCGCCGCACAAGGCGTAATCAATGCCCGCTTGGTCCAATTTCAGAGATATTTTTTTAAGCTCGTTTAAGAGGTCCATGTTTATCCGGGTTGCGCCGAAGCTGAAAAAGTCTTTTGTCATCTACCGTAATTGACGAGGATAATCAAACGATTATTGCGGCAACAGCAGGCACAGCGGGTTACAGCCAGCGTTTACGGCGGCGGTAGGATTTGACGTCCTTGTAGGATTTGGCGATGCCCGACGCGGCCATCCCCAGGTAAAATTCCTTGACATCCGGATTGTCGGACAATTCCTGAGCCGTGCCCTCCATGACGATTTTGCCGTTTTCCATGACATAACCGTAATGGGCGACCTGCAGCGCCATATTGGCGTTCTGCTCGACCAGCACAATCGTCGTGGCGTGTTCTTCATTGATCTTCTTGATGATGCGGAAGATCTCCTGAACCACCAGCGGCGCAAGCCCCAGCGAAGGCTCGTCCAGCATCAGCAATTGGGGATGGGCCATCAGCGCCCGGCCGATGACCAGCATTTGCAGTTCGCCGCCGCTGCAGTATCCGGCCAGCGCTTTCTTTCTTTTTACCAGCGCGGGGAAGTAATGATAGACCATTTCCAGGTCTTCTTTGTAGGGTTTTCCCGGCCGGGTAGCTGTTCCGACGCGCAAATTTTCTTCGATGGTCAGGTATTTGAAAGGCTGGCGGCCTTCCAGCACCTGAATGATGCCCTGGCGCGTGATGAATTCAGGCGCCTGATTCTGAATGTTCACGCCGTTGAAGATGATGTCGCCGTCGGTGACTTCCCCGTTTTCCGGCTTCAAAAGGCCCGATATCGCCTTGAGGGTCGTGGTCTTTCCCGCGCCGTTGCTGCCGAGAAGCGACACGATATGCCCGCGCGCAACCGAAAGCGACACGCCTTTGAGCACCTGAATGACGTTGGAATAAACGACGGAAATATTATTCAACTGCAAAAGAATCTCGCCCATAAAATATCCTAACCCCGCTCTGCGGGCTACGTGCGTTAACGAAAGTATTTTCTGTAGAGAACACAGAAAATACTTGCTAATAGGAAAACGGCCAGAGCCGGAAACTGGAGCGCACAATGCGCCAAAGCTCCGCCAGCCCTTTCGGTTCCAGTAAAATGAACAGCACAATCGCCAGTCCGAAAACAAATTCGCGAAGCGGCGCCATGTTCAGGCCCAGGCCCGCAATCCAGCCGACGTTCATCAGAGCGCCCGTCGCGAAGCGCAGCACTTCATTGAGCACCGTGATGAAGGTTGCGCCGAAAATCGCGCCGGGCATGCTGCCCATGCCGCCGATGATGACCATGGCGATGAATTCCACGGAAAGCGCAAGATTGAAGGGCTCCGTCGTGATGCTGACCATGTAGTAGGCCCAGAGGGCGCCTGCGAAACCCGCGTAAAACGAGCTGATCGCAAACGACAGGAGCTTGTACCGGAAGATCGGAATGCCCATGCCTTCCGCCGCGCGGTCGTTGTCCCGGATGGCGACAAACGCGCGGCCGAATTTGCTGCGCATGATGTTGACGGCGAACCAGGTCATGGCCACCAGGCAGGCGAAAATCAAAAAGAAAAAGGCCTTGTCCCCGGCGATATTGACGCCCAGGATGTTTGGCTCAGGCAGTGTGATGCCCATCGTTCCCTTGGTCAGGCTTTCCCACTGGATCAGGACATACTCGATGATGAACTGACCGGCCAGCGTGGCGATCGTCAGGTATAGCCCCTTGAGGCGGCCGGAGGGAATGCCGAAAATCATGCCGACCATGGCGGTGATCAGTCCCGCGGCGGGGATGCAGACGAAGAACGGCAGGTTCAGGCGCGTGGCCAGAATCGCTCCCGCATAGGCTCCCACGCCGAAAAACGCGCCGTGCCCCAAAGAGATCTGCCCGGTGTAGCCGATAAGAATGTTGAGGCCGATCGCGGCAATCGCCATGATTCCGATGTTGTTCAAAATATACAGCAGGTAGCGGTCCAGGATGAAAGGCGCCAGGCCGAACAGTAAAATCAGGAAAACGAGCAGGCTGACCCGGCCGAACCAGGTGTCAAAAACGGCCAGCTCCTCCGCATAGCTTTCGCGGAAATTGCCGCAGGGATGAAAGGACGGTTTTTTCATTTTACACTCTTTCAATCTCGACCAGACCGAACAGGCCGTAGGGCTTCACCATCAGGATAAAAACCAGCGCGATGTAGGGAACCACGTCTCTCAGCGACGGAGACAGATAGCCGCCGGTGAAGGTTTCCAGAAGACCGATGATGATTCCGCCGATGATCGCCCCGCCGATGCTGTCCAGGCCGCCCAGGATGACGACGGGAAACACTTTCATGCCGATGGCGGACAGGTCATGGACGTTCACGCCGTTGATGATGCCCAGAACGATGCCGCTCATGCAGGCCACCATCGCGGCAATCGCCCAGGACAGCGCGAAGACGCGGCGAACATGGACCCCCAGCGACAGGGCCGCTTTCTGATTGTCCGCCACCGAACGCATGAAGATGCCCTGAGACGACTTTTTGAAAAACAGGCCGAAGAGAACCAGAAACGCCACGCTGATCACCAGCGTGGCGGAATACACGGGCACAATGGTGATCGACCCCAGATGCAACTCCAGCGAGGCGGGCAGAAACTCCGGATAGGTGTGCAGATTGCCGCCCCAGACGAGCAGAATCAAGCCTTTGAACATGGCGGCAAGCCCCACCGTCAGCATGATGACAAAGATCAGCTTCTCGCCGATGAGCGGCCGTAAGAAAAACTTTTCAATCAGAAAACCCAGCAGAAAGCATCCGGCCAGCGTCAGCACAAAGGCGGCCGCAACGGGAATTTTCCCCCAGGTGGCGAGCGACAGAAAAAAGAAGGCCCCCATCGCCAGCAGTTCGCCGTGCGCAAAGTTGAGCACGCTGGATGCCTTGAAAATCATCACGAAGCCCATGGCGGAAATGCCGTACAGCAGTCCGACACAGACGCCGTTGACCAGCAATTGCAGAAAAAAATCCATAAACCGATCCCTCAATCCAAGTCGATAATATTAATGGTGGTTTCGATCTCGCCGATTCTTCCGTCCCGGTAGCGGATTTTCCCGGTCACCGGCACGCTTTTCAGTCCGCCGTACATTGCTTCAATGATTTTGATGTACAGGCCGTAAACGAAGCGCCGGCGCACTTTGCCGGTGCGTGTCAGTTCGTCGTCGTCCGCGTCCAGCAGCTTGTAGAGCAGAACGAACTTTTTGATCTTCATTACGTCGGGAAGCTGCCGGTTCACCTCCTGAACTTCCTTCAAAATCAGCTCTTCCACGGCCTTCTGCTGGGACAGATCCATGTAAGTCGTATAGGGAATCATCCGCTCTTCCGCCCAGTTGCCGACGTTGCCCAGATCGATGTTGATCATGGCGGTGATGTAGGGACGCGCTTCGCCGAAGGTAACCGCCTCCTTGATGTAGGGGCTGAACTTGAGCCGGGTCTCGATGAAGTCGGGCGAGAAGGCGTTGCCGCTCTTGTTGCGGATAATGTCTTCCTTGCGGCCGATAATCAGCAGGTGGCCGTCGTCGTCGATGTAGCCCGCGTCGCCGGTCTTCAGCCAGCCGTTTTCAAAGGCCGCCTCCGTGGACTGGTAGTCGTTGTAGTATCCGGAAAAATTGGCCTCCGACCGGACCAGCACTTCCTGATCCTCGGCCAGTTTGACGCTTGTGCGCGGCAGCGGCCTGCCGACCGTTTCCAGCTTGACTTCATCGTCCGGCTGAATCTGAAAAATCCCGCAGGATTCCGTGAGTCCGTAGCACTGCTTCAGATTCAGACCGATCGCCCGGAAGAATCCGATGACGTCGGGGCTGATCGGGTGACCGCCGGTAAAGGCGCTGTGAAAACGGGAGCAGCCCAGGCGGTCCAAGAGCGGGTTGTAAACAGCCAGTTTCAGGAAACCATACAACACATGGACGGGCCAGGAGATGCGCTCTTTGCGCAATTTTTTTTCGACAACCGTTCGGCCCACTCTCTCTGCCAGGTAAAAAAGCTTCCTTTTGAGCCAGCCCGCATCGGATATTTTCACGCGAATGCGGGACGCCATGTCCTCCCAGAAACGCGAGGCCGTGATGAGCATGGAAGGGCCGATATCCCGAAAATCTTCCAGGACCGTCTCCGGCGTTTCCGGAAAATTCATCGTCATCGCGCCGGCGAGCGCCACGCCCATGCCCCACATCTGATCGACGATCCAGGCGGTCGGCGACATGGAAATCCAGTTTTCTTCCGGCTGAATGTCCGCGGCTTCAATCCACTGAAATGCCATGGCGGCCAGATTGCGATGGGACAGCATGGCGATTTTCGGCACACCGGTGGTGCCGGAGGTTTGAATCATGACGGCAATGTCCTGCGGCCTTCCCTTGTCGATTTCCTCCTCTACAACCCCCGGATGATCGGCCAGGTATTTTTCACCCCGCTCCAGGAGCGTTGCGTAGCTGATCAGCCAGGGATCATTTTCATAAGACGTCATGCCGGTGGGATCGACATACACGACGTTTTGAACATGCGGCAGCTTGTCTTTGACTTCCAGAAGCTTGTCCGCCTGCTCCTGATCCTGCACGACGACCAGAGGGGAGCGGATGCGTCCGATGGAGAAAGCGAGTTCCTCGGCGACGGAGGAAGTAAAGAGATTCAGCGATGTCGCGCCCAGCGCGTGCGCGCCCAGCTCGGAAAAAAGCCATTCGGGGGAATTGTTCACGACCATGCACAGATTGTCTCCCCGCGTCATGTTCAGGGAGGCAAAGCCCGCCGCTGTTTTCCTGACATAATGGAAATAGTCGTTCCAGGTGTATTTCTGCCAGATGCCGAAGGCTTTTTCACGGATGGCCGTCTTCGCGTCGCCGTATTTTTCGGCGTTGGAAGCCAAAAGCCTTGGCAGCGTGACCCGGTTTTGTTTTGTTGAATGTGCGGTTGACTTGTCCAAAGCGTTTCGCCCTCTTTATTCCAGCGACTGCGCGTCGCCGAGATACGCTTTAATCACCTCGGGATTGGCGCTGATTTCCCCGGGGCTGCCCTCCCCCAGTTTCTCGCCGAAGTTCAGCACCATAACGCGCCGGGAGATGCTCATGACGATGGACATGTCATGCTCCACCAGCACCATCGTCAGGCCCCAGCGGCCGTTCAGTTCCAGAAGAAAGCGCACCATATCCTCTTTTTCTTCCAGATTCATCCCCGCGAACGGTTCATCCAGAATCAGGAGCCGCGGCTCCAGCGCCAGCGCCCGCCCCAGTTCCACGCGCTTCATCATTCCGTACGGCAGAGAGCCGACGGTTTGCTTGCGGATGGACTGCATCTCCAGAAAGTCGATGATTTCCTCGAGAATCCGGCGATGACGGATTTCTTCTTCGCGGACGGACGGTGTAAAGAGGCAGGAATGCAAAAAGCTGTAGCCGCAGTGAATATGGCGCGCCAGCGTCATGTTGGCCAGCACCGTCATGCCGGGAAACAGTTCGATGTTTTGAAACGTTCGGCCGATGCCGATGCCGACGAGCTGGTGCGTGTGCAGACGCGTAATATCCCGCCCGTTGAAAAGGATCTGCCCCTGCTGGGGGCGATAGAAGCCGGTGATGCAGTTGAGCAGGCTGGTTTTGCCGGCGCCGTTGGGGCCGATCACCGCCATCAGTTCGCCGGTGTGGACGGTCATGTCCACGTCTTGGACCGCCACGACGCCGCCGAAGCTCAACCGCAGATTGCGGATTTCCAGTTCGGCTTTCTTATCCTCCTGGGGCCGGTTGATCATTATCGAAGGCCGGCTGCGGAATGCTTTCATGAACACCTCGACGCGGGTGTTGACGCCGCGTTTTCGGCGCGGGAAGACCGGATCCACCGGTCTTCCCGCGCCGAAAGCCTTATTTCTTCAGAACTTTGATTTTGTCTTTTCCCGGAACGTAGAAATTTGTCAAGGGAATATACGTCCCGTTTTCCATCACCTTGACCATGCGCGCGGTGAAGGATCCCTCATGGTTGTCTTTCGAGAAGCTTACCGCCGGAACCAGTCCGCCGAAATCTTCATTTTTCATGGATTCCAGCGCGGCGTTGATGGTCCCGGGATTGATCGCCTTCGATTTTTCGTAGGCCCGCAGAAACGCCCTTTCCATGATCATGCCGACCACGACGCCCTCCCAGTAGGACGCATCAAAACTCCTGACCGTTTTGTAGCGCTTCCACAATTCCTTCATCACGTCCATGCCTTTGGATTTATCCGAGGGCAGACCTCCGGGGAACTGCATGACCAGGCGGTCGCGAATCAACCCCTTGCCCATCTTGAAGAAGTCCGGATCGGTGGAGGTCCAGGTTCCCAGAAACAGCGGATTGTATTTAATGCGATCCGCGCTTTTGAAGGCGGTGATGATGGTTGACGGCAGCATCTGAATGAAAATGTACCGGGCGCCTTTTTTCTGCAGGCGGAGCAGCTCCGTGTTGAGATCCACGGTTCTGGGCGGAAATTCCTCGATGGCCACCAGGTCAACGCCCAGCTGTGCCGCGTATTCCCTGCTGGGCGCATGAATCGATCGTCCGTAGGCGTTGTTGTAGGTCAACAGGCCGACTTTCGGCGCTTCCTTGCCCGTGTGGATGGTTTTGATATATTCGAGGACCGCCCGGCAATCCATTTTATAACTGCCGAACGGCAGGTACATGTAGTCGATGGGTTTTTCCAGAATTTCCCAGCTGGTGGAATAGTTGATCGTCGGCACCTTGTATTTCTGAACAATGGGCTTCGCGGCCAGGCCTTCGCCCGCCCCCCACGTGGCGATCATATCCACTTTGTCCTGCAGTACGAATTTTTGAACGGCGGCCTGCGCCTCGGGCACCTTGTAGGCGGTGTCCACGGTAATCATGTCAATTTTATGACCGGCCACGCCGCCCTTCACCTCGTTAACGTAGCGGAAATAATCCCGCTGCCCTTTTTCATGAAACTGTCCCCAACTGGACGCCGGCCCCGTCAGGTTGATGGCCGCCCCGACCTTGATGGTTTTTGTCTGGGCGACGGCCTGCCCCGCCGTGGTCGCGAGCGCTAAAATGCAAAGCGCGAGTAAAATCCTGCCGCATGTTTTCATGATCCCTTCCCCCTGTGTTTGATTTTACGATGTTCAAGTAAAAAAAAACCGTGGGCAAATTTTCATCCGCCCACGGTTCATTCCTCTTCATGCGAGGTCATGATACGTCCAGGCAGATCCTGTCGCCGATAAAGCTAAAAAAGAAAAAACCGACTGTCTGAACGTTGAACCGCGTTTTCATCATTGGTATCATTCCCCTTTGCGCCGCATATAGGCAAACGGCGTGTAAAAGTCAAGAAAAAAATTCCCCCGCCGGTTTTTTTCGCGGCTCTCGCTATCCGCGCTCATCGATTGGAATGTAGTGCCGCAGATTGCTGCCGGTATAAATCTGCCGCGGTCGGCCGATTTTCAGCGGGACGGTATCGTGCATCTCCTTCCACTGCGCGATCATGCCCGGCAGTCGGCCGATGGCAAACATGACCGTGAACATGTTGGTGGGAATGCCGATCATCCGGTACAGGATGCCGCTGTAAAAATCGACATTGGGATACAGCTTGCGCTGAATGAAGAAATCATCCTTCAGGGCCGCCTCTTCCAGCTCCATGGCGATATTGATCAGCGGGTCCTGGTAATTGTGCTTCTGGAAAATGGTTTCGCAGTATTGTTTCAGAATCCGCGCGCGGGGATCGTAGTTTTTGTAAACCCGGTGGCCGAAGCCGAAAAGCCGGAACTTGCTCGTTTTGTCCTTGGCCGAATCGATGCAGGTTTGGATGGACAGCTTGCTGCTTTGGATTTCTTCCAGCATCTCGATCACTTTCTGGTTGGCGCCCCCGTGCAGCGGACCCCACAGCGCGCAAATGCCGGAGCAGATTGACGCGTACAGATTGGCCATACTGCTGCCCACCAGCCGCACGGTGGACGTGCTGCAGTTCTGCTCATGGTCGGCGTGAAGGATCATCAGCGTGGAGAGCGCCCTTTCAATATCCGGGTCCGGCACGTAGGGGTTTACCGGAGAGTCAAACATCATGTAGAGGAAATTGGACGCGTATTTCAGGTCCCGTTTGGGATAAACGTGCGGATGGCCGATGCTGTGCTTGTAGGAATACGCCGCTATCGTGCGGATTCTGGAGATCAGCGAAGCCGCCATCAGATCGAACGTCTCGGCCCTGAAATCTTCCGTGAAATAATCCGTATAGTAAACGGACATGGAGTTTACCATGGTCGCCAGAATCGCCATCGGATGGGCGGTCGGCGGGAACCCGTCGAAGAACCGCAGCATTTCCTCGTGAATCATGGAGTTTTGCGTCAGCCGCTGGGAAAAAAGCTGCTGCTGCTCCCGATTGGGAAGCTCCCCGTAGATGAGCAGATAGGCCACCTCGGTAAAGCTTGCTTTTTCGGCGAGTTCCTCGATGGGTATTCCGCGGTATCTCAAAATTCCCTTGTCTCCGTCGATGTACGTGATGGAGGAGATGCAGGAACCTGTGTTCTGATAGCCGACGTCCAGCGTAATCAAACCCGTATCCTGCCTCAGCCTGGAGATATCGATTCCCTTTTCGTTTTCCGTTCCTTCAACGATCGGCAGCTCGTATTTCATTCCATTGAGCGTCAACGTTGCTTTTTCCATGGTATCCTTCACCTTTCGCAAGCCTTGAAATATCCGGCTGTTTTAAGGGGGTTCTTTACATGAAAGGCGTTCATCTGACAACACGAATTTTCATGACGCGAGACGATGCGGCGCCTTCGCGGCTCTTTGCGCCGCGATGAAAACCGTCTTGAATTATCGATTTTTAAATGCTAGAAGCACTAGCGGTTTCATAATAAAAAGCCGTCAAAAACGGAGAAAACAAAATGAAAAAAATGATGATGGTTCTTTTGTGCCTTGTTGCCATCCTGCTGATGGCGGCGACAGTTTTATCGAAGGAAAAATACACGGTAACGGTTTTACCTTTTTCGCTGTATAGCGCTGAAAACATTGAATATGTGCGGCAGGGGATCAACGACATGCTGATCAGCCGCATCTCCGGGTCCGACAGGATTGAAGTGACGCGCAAAGATGTTGTTTCGGACATCCTGAAAAAAACAGGGGGAAAAGAGCTGAACCTGGCGGATGTTCAGGGCATCGGCCAGCAGTTGAAATCCGATTACGTGGTCTGGGGCAGCATTACCAAAATCGGGAAAAGCATCAGCATTGACGGAAAACTGATTGATATTGCCGGAGGGAAATCGGACGTCGGCATTTTTTCCCAGTCGCAGAGCCTTGATGAGGTCATTCCCAAAATCAACGATTTTTCGCAGCGCATTGTCCGGCATATTACCGGAGGGGCCGCCGCGCAAACCTCGCCGGTTGTGGCTGCCGCCGCGCCTGCCGCCTCGGCTGTTGCCGGAGGCTCCCCCGCTCCTCCGCCGGTTCCCGGCGCATCCAGGGAAGCGCAGATCATCGCCGGCATGAAGTCCGGCAAGGGCAAAGGAACGCTGACCTCGATGATCAACGCGGAATTCATCAACTCCTCCGATCCGCTCGATCGCAAGAAGGGCTTCTGGATGAGCCAGCAATTCAAAACGGAATTCTACGGAATGGACATCGGCGACGTCAACAAGGACGGCGTCAACGAAGTGGTCATCATTGACCGCCACAATGTCTATATTTACCTGAAGACCAAGAATAATTTACAGTTATTGAAGCAGATCAAAGGCAAATCCTACCATAAATACATCTCCGTGGACGTGGCGGACATCAACAAAGACGGAACGCCGGAGATTATCGTGACGTCGCTCAACGATCGGGTGCTCAATTCCTTTGTGCTTCAGTACGAGGACGGCGACTACAAGATGATCGCGTCCGATATCCGGTATTTCCTGAGAGTCATTACGCCGTCCTCGGGAACCCCCATGCTGCTGGGGCAAACCTACGGTATGGGAAGCTTCAGTGACGGCATGGGCGGCAAGGTCTTCGATACGCAAATTTATGAAATCGTCTGGCGCGACGGGAAATACGTTGAGGGCGACAAGCAGAAAATCCCCGTCGGATTGTCCATTTACGGGTTGACGCTCGATTCCCTGGGCGCGGGGACCAGTGAAAAAATCATCGCCCTGGATGAGCTCGACTACCTGTGCATCATCACGCCGACCAACAAGCCGTTGAGCCGGATTTTTTCGTTCGGCTTCAGTCCCGATGAACTGATCTGGAGAAGCGACTCCCAATACGGCGGCAGCAACAATTATATCGACAATGTGGACAAGCAGAAGCAGCAGTCCACGGAAGCCACGCAGGAGGAAGGCGCTTTCGCCAATCTGCGGATCCTGATGTTCGACACGAACAACGACGGCAAAAAGGAAATGATCATCGTCAAAAATCTGTCCTCGGTCGGTCGCGTCTTTAAAAACCTCAAGCTTTTCTCCTCGAGCGAAATTTATAATCTGGAGTGGGACGGCCTCGGCATGGCGGAAAACTGGCGGACAAAGAAAATCAACGGCTATGTCGCGGATTACTGCTTTAAGGACGTTGACAATGACGGCAAACCGGAGATTGTTCTGGCGCTGGTCCAGTCCGTCGGTGCGACGCTCAGTGAGAGAAGCGTTCTGGTCGTGTATGAACTGGAAATGCCGCAATAGGTATTGACAAACGCCGGACTCTTCGGTATAGCCTCCGGCGGCTTCGCAAAGAACGCTTGCTTTTCAAGGCGGTGTAGCTCAGTTGGTCAGAGCATACGGCTCATATCCGTAGTGTCCCTGGTTCAAATCCAGGCACCGCCACCAATTCATCCTTCCGCGATGACAACACCCGGATATTACAAACCATTTTTCAAAACAGGAAACTCATGAGCGCCGAACCCGGAAACCATCATGCAAGCTTTCAGCCCCGGTCCTTTCTTAAGAACCGGCACCTGCAGTCCGTTCTGGCGTCTTCGCACCTGATCATTCCCCCTCACGGCCCCCTGATCAGGCATTCCAGGGAATTTATTATCGAAACGCCCGGCGGATCAAAGTTGCTGTCGTATCTGTCGCCTCACCCCCATTCCCGGGGAATGATGATTCTTCTGCACGGCTGGGAAGGCTCCTCTTCTTCGGCTTATATACTGGCCGCAGGCGCCTACTTTTTTGACCGGAATTTTTCCGTTTGCCGCCTGAATTTAAGAGACCACGGCGAGTCCCACCACCTCAATAGCGGCCTTTTTCACGGAGCGCTGATTGAGGAGACATTCGACGCGGTAAACGTGATCGCGCAACAAGCCGGCAATCTGCCGGTTTATCTTCTGGGCTTTTCTCTGGGCGCCAATTTTTCGCTGCGCATCGCGATGCGCCATTCGCATACGCCAGTCACAAATCTGCAAAAGGTATTCGCCGTCAGTCCGCCGCTCGACCCTTTCAAGACGACGCAGACGATCGACGGCGGCCCCGCTCTGTACCGGAGCTACTTTCTGCGAAAGTGGAAGCGTTCGCTTCGAAAAAAACAGAAGTTTTTCCCGGATCATTACGACTTTTCCGGCATGCTGCGGGCGCGCTCCTGCATGGAACTGACGGAAAAAATGATGGCCTATTTTCCGGAATTTTCTTCCTATCGGGCCTATTTTCAGTTATACACGCTGACGGAAAAATCTTTCCGTGACCTCGGCCTGCCGGTTAAAATATTCATTGCGGACGATGATCCGGTCATTGCTCTCGATGACTTCCGCAAGCTGCGCGACCACGGTTTTCTGACGGTTTCCCGGCAGCCGTTTGGAGGGCATTGCGGTTTTGTGGACCTGTTTCCCCAGCGGCGCTGGTACAATGAACAAATTTTTACTGAGCTTAACCAAGAGAGAAACGGATGACCATGGACTTGACGCTGCTGCGGCAAAAAGACGCCTTTCCGCTCCACGTTCTGGAGCGCCTGAACCGGACGCCTGTTGACTATTTAGAAAAGCACCTTTCCATTGAACGCTCCAACGCCGCCGGCGCCGGACATTTGGAAGCCGGCGTTGTGCTGCTGCTGCTGTTCAGGGATTCCGGATTTCACTTTTTGCTGATCAAGCGATCGGATGCCGTCGCCCAGTCCGGCGACATCAGCTGCCCCGGCGGCATGCTGGAGCGGCCCGTCGATGAAATGCTGAGCCACATCGTTTCGAAAACCGGCATTCTCCGGACGGCCGGCAACCGGGCGCTTCACGAACTCCCGAACAAAGACGAGCAGACCCTTTCGCTCATCCAGCTTTTTCTAATGAACGCCCTTCGCGAATCCTGGGAAGAAATCGGTCTGAGCCCGCTGAATGTCGAATTTTTGGGCGCCCTGCCCACCTACTCGCTCACATTGTTTACCCGGACCATCTATCCGCTGGTCTGCCTGGTCAAAGACCATTGGCCTTACCGGCCCAATGACGAAGTGGACAAGATGCTGGAAATCCCCGTTACAGCTTTTTTCCGGAGCTCTTCCTACGCTCTTTTGGAGCTCAACACGGAGGATGGAAAGTCCGACCCTCGCCATAACCTCCAGTTCCCCTGCCTGGTCATTCCGGACGGCAAGGGCGGCGAAGACATCCTCTGGGGCGCCACGTTTTTCATCATCACCAATTTCCTGCGGGAGGTCACAGGCGGCGCTTTTCCGGCCGAAACGCCCGGGCGCATCGTCACCAAAACCCTCTCTGCACACTACACGTCGGGAAACCGTTGAACCCATGGCCCCTATTCCTTTCGACCGGTCCTCCATCGACACCGTCATCTTTGATTTTGACGGAACGCTGGCCCGGCTGAACATCGATTTTGAACAAATGCGCCGGGAGGTTGCCGCTCTGACGGACCGCTGGGGTGTGGACTCCCGGAGTCTGCAAAACCGGTTTGTTTTGGAAATGATCGCCGAAGTTCAGACCCTGCTTGGAAAAAATTCAGGAAACCATGCAGCGTTATTCACGCGGGAAGCCTTCCGGATCATCGAAGAGATTGAAGTGGCGGCGGCGCAAAGCGGATCCCTGTTTGACGGCGCCAAAGGACTTCTCACGGGTCTCAGGAAAGCCTCCCTTCAGACGGGAATTATCACCCGCAACTGCGAAAAAGCCGTCCGGACCGTCTTTCCGGATATCCGGGACTATTGTCCGGTGGTCATCTGCCGAAACGACGTCCGTCGTGTCAAGCCGCATCCCGAGCAGATCAATCTCGCTCTGTCGAGACTAAGCGCAAAACCCGGCCGCTGTGTCATGATCGGCGACCACCCGATCGACATTGAAACGGGGAAGAACGCGGGGACCCGGACCGCCGGTGTTCTGACCGGCCGCTTTCAGGCAGAGGATTTTCTGCAGGCGGGAGCGGACCTGGTGCTTGCTGAAGCCCCGGAGATCCTGCGACGGCTGAAGCCGGAGCGCTGTTGACGCTTCTTCTCTGATTGACATCCCCGGCCAAATTGTATAGAAGCGGACGGCGCCGGAAGCCCGGACGCATCATCTTGCTTGATTTTGAGAGGAAAAATGAATCCACATGTTTTTCGCGAATACGACGTGCGCGGCGTCGTTGACAAGGACCTCAACGAGGTTTTTATCGTCAATCTGGGTCGCGCCATCGGCACGTACGCGCTACAGCGCAATGTCCGGACCCTGACGGTCGGACGCGACTGCCGCCTGAGTTCGGACGACTACCGCCGTTTTCTGATCGCGGGGTTGAACGCAGCCGGAATAGACACCATCGACATCGGCCTGTGCGCGACCCCCATGCTGTATTTTTCCATCCGCCACTGCAATGCGGGAGGCGGCGTCATGATCACCGGAAGCCACAACCCGCCGGAGTTCAACGGCTTTAAAATCTGCGTCGGATACGATTCTATTCACGGGGAACAAATTCAGGAATTAAGAAGCATCATGGAATCCGGAAGTTATCTTTCCGGCAAGGGAACCGCGCAGGCGCAGGATATTACCAGGGTTTACCAGGACTATATCTTCGACGCCGTCCGCGTGTCGAAAAAACTGAAGATTGTCCTTGACGGCGGAAACGGCGTCGGGGGCAAATTTGCCTTTCCCATTCTGGAAAGAATGGGCTGCGACGTCATCGCCCTCTATTGCGAGCCGGACGGCCGTTTCCCTCATCATTTTCCGGATCCTACCGTTGAGGAAAATCTGACGGATCTGATCCGGCTGGTGGCCGAAAACAAAGCCGACCTGGGCATTGCCTTCGATGGCGACGCGGATCGCATCGGTGTGATCAGCGACACCGGCGAGATCATCTGGGGAGACAAACTGCTGCTGTTGTTTGCGCGCTTTATCCTGAAGGAACATCCCGGGGCCACGATCATCGGCGAAGTCAAGTGCTCTCAGGTCCTCTATGACGGCATTGGGCAATCTTCCGGCAGGCCGCTGATGTGGAAGGCGGGTCATTCGCTGATCAAAGCCAAGATGAAGGAGGAAAAAGCCCTGCTGGGGGGAGAAATGAGCGGTCACCTGTTTTTTGCCGACCGTTACTTTGGCTATGACGACGCGATTTACGCCGCCGCCAGACTGCTGGAGATTCTCTCCCAGACCGGTCTGAAGCTCTCCGAACTCCTCGCCGACGTGCCGAAAACCTTCGCCACGCCGGAAATCCGAATGGATTGCGACGATGACCGGAAGAAAGCGGTGGTGGCCAGAATCAAAGAGCATTACCGCAACACGCCCGGCGTCATTGACATTGACGGCATCCGCGTGCCCTTCGGGGACGGCTGGGCGCTTGTCCGCTGCTCCAACACACAGCCGGTCATCGTCCTTCGCTTTGAAGCGTCATCCGCCGAACGCCTGCAGGAGATCCGCGGCGAAGTGGAGCGGCTCCTGGATGGGGTCAGGTCTTGCAATCACGCACGGAAGTCCTCTTTGACGGAGCAATCATGCTGATTGCTTCTGAATATTGCGGTGCATACCGCAAGTATGAACCGGCGATAGTTCACCCTCCCTCAATCCCTCCCATCAAGGGAAGGAAGTAACAAACGGCCATTATTAGGATTTCTTGTCGCTCGCGCTCCCCGAAATGACATTTTTCAAAAGTCTCCATCTGCAATCCGGGGATTGCATCCGGTCCGGCCTCACTTTTGTTTCGTCCTCAACAGCATGAAGGTTGCGGAAGCGCGGCAGACCGGTTTTCCCCCGTCGTCCGTGACCAGGCAATCTCCGATGATGAGGCTTCGGCCTTTCTTGAAAACACTCGCTTCGGCCCGAAGCTTTCCTTTGTCCACACCGGCCAGAAAATTGCTTTTCAGCTCGATCGTCGTCAGTCCTTCTTCCGGGGTGAGCACCGTCATCATGGCGTGGGCGATGGCCTCGTCCGCCAGTGCGACCATCAAGCCTCCCTGCATGAATCCGGCGCCCTGCAGGTATTCCGGTCTTACAGGCATCCGGAAGACGGCGCGGCCGGGCGACAGATCGACCACGTCGATGTCAAAATGATCCAGATAGGGATTCAACCCTTTTTTCCCGGCGCGAATTTTTTCCAGATAAAGATGATAATTCATGATGGCGCACCCCCTTTTTTTTTGACGGAAATGACCTTTGAATCCTCGCAACTTATAATCCCAGCCCCGAAAAAATGCCAACAGTTTCTCCGCATCAGACCCGGACCGGAATGGGATCCCCAAAAGACCGTTTTGCCTGACCGGAGCAAAAATACAGCGCCGCGCCAATAATCATATTGACTAAAGTTTCCTTTTTGAATAGATTCACTTCGGTTTATTGTCTTGAAACCACCCGGAAAGGGATTTTTATCTCGTTCAGAACGAAAACAAATCGGATAATCAACGGTTATCCACAATATTTTATCGGAAGGAGATGGAGTTTTTATGGAGCACACTCATGAAGTGGAACAAATGTGCGTAGTTGCCAAGGGCGCCAAAAACGGCCCCGCTCCCATACCGCAGGAGGGCAAATGGACGCAGGTAAAAGAAGTCAAGGATATCAGCGGCCTGACCCACGGCATTGGCTGGTGCGCGCCCCAGCAGGGCGCCTGCAAACTGACCCTGAACGTGAAAAACGGAATCATCGAAGAGGCGCTGATCGAATGCATCGGCTGCACCGGTATGACCCATTCCGCCGCGATGGCCGCCGAAATTCTGCCGCATAAAACGGTTCTGGAAGCGCTGAATTCCGACCTCGTCTGCGACGCGATCAACACCGCGATGCGGGAAATATTCCTGCAAATCGCTTACGGCCGCACGCAGACGGCCTTCTCCGAAGGCGGGCTTCCCATCGGCGCAGGACTCGAGGATCTGGGCAAAGGCCAGCGCAGCGTGATTGCCACGATGTACGGCACCAAAGCCAAAGGCCCCCGTTACCTGGAAATGGCCGAAGGGTACGTGCTGGAAATCGGCCTGGATGGCGACAGTGAAATCATCGGCTACAAATTCGTTAATCTGGGCGTGATGATGGACAGCATCGTCAAGGGCATGGACCCGGCCCAGGCGCTTTCGAAAGCAACCGGAACTTACGGCCGTTTTGCTGAAGCTGTAAAAGTTATCAATCCCCGTAAAGAATAAGGAGTAGAAAAATGGCTTTATTTGAAGGATACGAAAGAAGAATCAAACAGATCACTCCTTTTCTCGCGAAATA
>JAAZOZ010000010.1 GCA_012797505.1 Smithella sp.
GCCCGTGTTTCGGTAAAAAGCCACGCCAACGGCGCCCTGAATCCCAAGGCTCACCTGCGGAAAGCGGTGACGATCGATCAGGTCCTGGCGGCCCCGATCATCGCCTGGCCTCTGGGGCTTTTTGACTGTTGCGGTGTCAGCGACGGCTCGGCCTGTGCCATCGTTACGACGCCGGAGATCGCCCAGAAACTGGGCAGAAAGAAGAAGGACCTGGTCACGGTCAAGGCCGTCCAGCTGGCGGTCAGCAACGGTTATGAAGGCGGCTTCAATGAATGGGACGGAGCGAATTTCGTGACCACGGACAAATGCGCGGCAGCCACTTATAAGGAAGCCGGAATCACGAACCCGCGCGAAGAGATCAGCATGTTCGAGTGTCATGACTGTTTCTCCATCACGGAACTCGTAACCTATGAGGATCTCCATCTCTCGGAGCGAGGCCATGCCTGGAAAGATGCCTTAGACGGTATGTATGACCGGGACGGCAAAATTCCGGCCCAGATCGACGGCGGTCTCAAGTGTTTCGGACACCCGATCGGAGCCTCGGGATTGCGGATGATTTATGAAATGTACCTGCAGCTTCAGGGGCGGGCGGACAAGCGTCAGCTCGAAAATCCGCGATACGGTTTGACACACAACCTGGGCGGTTTCCCTCACCAGAACGTGTGCGCGATTTCCATTGTAGGTAAGTATGGAAAGTAATTCTGTAGGACGCGGATGACGCTCGCGCCGCGGAGGTGGTGGAGCCGCTTTCTCCGCCTCCGCGGCCTCCTCCGATCGGATCGGTTTTTGCACGGAGGTCGGAAGCGTCCGGACAATGCATTTTGATGAGGAGACGGATGAATGGATATTATTCAATATACGGATGAACACCGAATGTTCCGGGATACTTTCCGGAAGTTTGTCGCCAATGAACTGCTTCCCCATGTCGAGGAATGGGAAGAGGCCGGCATCGTTCCCAAGAGCGCCTGGAAGAAAATGGGAGAACACGGGTTTCTGGGCATGTCTGTTCCGGTGGAATACGGCGGCGCGGGAGCGGATTTTCTGTATTCGGTGATTGTTATCGAAGAACTGTCGCATTCCAATTTTGCGGGACTTGCGGCGCCCCTGCACACCGATATCGTTGTTCCTTACATTATTTCCTTCGGTTCTGAAGACCAGAAGCAAAAGTATCTTCCCGGCTGCGTCACCGGCGACATTATCACGGCGGTGGCCATGACGGAGCCCAATACCGGCAGCGACCTTGCCGCGATCAAGACAACCGCCGTGGAGGACGGGAATGACATTGTCTTAAACGGGCAGAAAACCTTTATCAGCAACGGGATCAACTGTGATCTGTGCGTTGTGGCGGCAAAAGATCCGGCCTGTACGGACCCCCACAAAGCGGTGGATCTTTTTGTTGTGGAAGCCGGCACGCCCGGCTTTGAGAAGGGCAAAAAGATCAAAAAAGCCGGCTGGCACAGCCAGGATACCTCCGAGCTGTATTTCACGGACTGCAGAATTCCCAAAGAGAACCGTCTGGGCGAAAAAGGAACCGGATTCCTGAAACTCATGATGAAGCTTCAGCAGGAGCGTCTGGTCGTCGCCATCTCCGGAATCGCGGCCGCCGAATACATGCTGGAGACCACCATCCAGTATTGTCGGGAACGGACGGTTTTTGGAAAACCCATCTCCAAGTTTCAGGTCAATCAGTTCACGCTGGTGGAATGCGCCACGGAGATCAAGATCGGGCGGACCTTTGTGGACAAGCTGATTGTGGATCACATGGAGGGGCGGCAGGTTGTCATCGAGACGTCGATGGCCAAATACTGGATCACGGACATGGCCCACCAGGTGGCGGACAGATGTCTTCAGCTGCATGGGGGGTACGGATACTGCGATGAATACGGGATTTCACGGGCCTGGCGCGACAGCCGGGTGAGCCGGATTTTTGCCGGGACCAATGAAATCATGAAAACCATTATTGCCAAGTTTATGGGGTTATAGCGTATGGCCGGACCACTGGAAGGTTTAAAGGTTCTTGACTTTACGACGCTTTTGCCCGGGCCGTATGCAACCATGATTCTTTCCGACCTGGGGGCGGATGTTTTAAAGGTTACCTCCGGAAGCCGGCCTGATCTGGCGGCCATTGTGCCGCCGTTTATCGGGAAGACCGATCTGACCGCCGCCTCGGCGTATCTTGGCCGCGGAAAGCGATCCATTACGCTGAATCTGAAGGATGCCCGGGGGCTGCAGGTTGTCCATCGCCTGCTGGAGCGCTACGACGTCCTCATTGAGCAATTCCGTCCGGGAATCATGGCGAAGCTTGGATTGGGTTTTGATGATCTTGCCCCCCGGTATCCGTCCCTGATCTATTGCTCTCTGACGGGCTACGGCCAGACGGGGCCGATGAAAGACCGGGCGGGCCATGATATTAATTATTTGTCCCTCTCCGGGCTGATGGGTTACGCGGGACGCAAATACGAGGGGCCCGTGCCGATGCCCCTGCAGATTGCCGACGTGGCTTCCGGATCCAATAATGCCGTCATCGCCATTCTGGCGGCGGTGTTCAGCAGGAGCAGGAGCGGAAAAGGACAGTATCTCGATATTTCCATGACCGACGGGGCTTTCGCCTTCAACGCCCTGGCTGCCGCCGCCTATCTCGTATCGGGGGAAGAGCCGACAAGAGAAGGGTTTATCCTCAACGGCGGATCCCTCTATGATTTTTATAAAACGGCGGACGGCCATTACCTGAGTTTCGGCGGGCTGGAGCCGCAATTCTTTGCCGCCTTCTGCAACGCCATCGGACGTCCCGATTGGATTGCCGGCGGCGTGGCGCCGCCGGACTGCGCCGGCGTCAAAGAGGAAGTAAGAAAGATCATCAAGAGTAAAACGCGCGGGGAATGGAAGGAAATTTTCGACAAAACGGATGCGTGTGTGGAACCCGTTCTTTCGCTTTCGGAAGCGCTGGACAGCGAATTGGTCCGGGAACGGCAATTGACGACGGACATCACGCTGCCGGATGGAAGCACCGTACGACAACCGGCCAGTCCGTTCAAGTTTTCCGCAACTCCCCCGGTGTACGGAAAAACGGGCGTCAAGGCGGGATCGCATAACCGGGAAGTCTTCCTCGAACTGGGTTACAGCGAGGAGGAAATCAATGAGTTCGGGAAGACGGGACTGTTCTCGTGAAGAGAAGGTCCCGATCATGATAAACCATCATAATGGGAGGTGAGCATGGCCGACAAATCAAAAGTAGGGATGGTGTTTCCCCCTTACATCTTCGAGGTGGAAAAGGGAAAAATCGCCGAGTTCGCTATGGCCGTTTCGCAGAAGGAGAGCAAGAGCCAGGTGAAACAGATTTATGCCGATTCCGGGGCGGCAAAGGCGGCGGGGTATAAGGATATTGTTCCCCCTTCGACGTTTCAAACGTGTTTTTTGCTGTGGGGCGGCGGAGGATTGATGCCCATGCTGCAGGAGGTCGGCATCAACCTGGTCCGGCTGCTTCACGGGGAAGAAGAGTATGAGTATCTGCTCCCCATTCATCCGGGCGACGTAATGACCGGGGTCATCAAGGTTGTCGAGATGTTTGACAAGGAGAAGAAAGGCAAACCGGGGAAATTCATGGAGTTCACCGTTCTGGAAGCGGAGATCAGGAATCAGCGCGGGGAACTGGCGATGCGCGCCCGCACAACTTTAGTGGAGAGATAGGAGGAAACCATGACGAAAGCATTGACGTATGAGAGCATCCATGTCGGCGACGCGATGCCGGCATTTACATCCGATCCCATTACCCGGACCCATCTGGTCCGATATGCCGGAGCCTCGGGAGACTTCAATCCCCTCCACCACGACGAGACGTTCGTCAAAATGTTCGGAATGCCGCGGGTGATTTCCCACGGGATGTTTGTGATGGGCATTGTCGGGCAGGCCGTCACGGATTGGGTTGACGACAAGAATCTGCGTAAATTCGGCGTCCGGTTTTCCGGGATGACGGAGCCCATGGATCTGGATGACCCGAACTCAAGGGACAGGGCAACGATTGTCGTCACCGGCAACGTGGTTGAAAAGTTTGAGGCGGACGGCGAGAAAAGGATGCGCTGCGAGATTCAGGCGGCGGACAAACTGGGAGGCGTAAAGCTCACGGGCTCGTTTATCGCGGCTCTGTCCTGAGAACGATCATGAGAACCGCTCCCGGCGGCGCAACGGGAGCGGTTCGGCGGTTTCTTGCCCTGCGCTGATTTTCCAATTCATAACTTGCCGGAAACGGTCACGGAGGTGGCGGATATGATCGATCCAAAGTTTCAGGCGCATATCGAAATGCTGGAGAACGCTGTTCCGATTACTCAAAAAATGGGAATTCGGATCGTGGAGATGAGCGACCGTCATGTCAAGGTGCTTCTGCCTTTTGCGCCGAACATCAATCACATCGGCACAATCTATGCTGGCTCTCTCTTCACGGCGGGCGAATACGTCGGTGGTCCGATTTATGTGGCCTCCTTCGATTATTCGAGATTCTATCCCATTGTCAAAGCCATCAACATTCAATTCCGCCGACCGGCAACCACCGACGTAACCGTTGAAGCGACGTTAAGCGAGGCCGAAGTCAACGCCATTCAGGCCGAGGCCGAGGCGAAAGGGAAGGCTGACTGGAAAATGGACCTGGAAATCAAGGACCAGGCCGGAACCGTTTGCAGCCTTATTCAGGGAGTCTGGCAATTGAGGGTCATCAGCGAGGGAGGAATAAAAAAATGATTCTGTCTTCAAAGGAAATGATTCGCCATTGGACGGACGCAGGGGCTTGGGGAACCAAGACCCTCATCGATTACTTCAACGAACATGTTCGGAAAGATCCGGAAAAGATCTGCCTTGTGGATCCGCTGAACCGGGAAGCCCTGGTGGGGTCAAAGCCTGAACGACTGACCTACCGGCAACTGGATCAGGCAGCCAGCGCCGTGGCGGAGGGGCTTCTGGCCAGGGGGATCGAAAAGGACGATATCATCATAGTTCAGCTTCCCAATATCTGGGAATTGGCCATGCTCTACCTGGCCATCACGCGCGCCGGCGCCTTAATCTCGCCCATGCCCATGCAATGGCGTTTTTCGGAACTCAAATACATCGCTTCCACCGCCTCCGCGGCGGCGATCATCACCATAGACACTTTCGCCGGTTATCAGCATATCGAGATGGCCCGAAAGGTGCAAGGCGAGGTCTCTTCCGTCCGCCAAATTCTAACGCTCACCGATATTCAAGAGATGGCGAAAGGCCCCGTCACGGGGAAAACCGACGCCATCCGGATAGACGCCAACGATGTTTTTACCCTTTGCTGGTCGTCCGGA
>JAAZOZ010000143.1 GCA_012797505.1 Smithella sp.
GCAGCGGCATCCCGGTTCTGCAGGACAGGCAATCTGGCAAGGGTCATGAGAAATCTGCGTGTGGCTTCCATGTCATTTTCATGGTCGTTTCCCAGAACTTGCGCCATCGTCAGGGCGTTCGCTTTTGTCATTTCCACGTCATGGCGTTGACGTTCATAGCCGGAGTAAACAATAATGCCGAGGGCGGGGAGAAAGACTGCAAGAATCAGGATCAGCAACTGACTGCGGACGGACTTCATCATTGAAAAATCAACGCTTCCTATCTCTGAGAAGATGAATCTCAACGAGTGATTTGTCATATATCATAAGTTCTGAAGAAACATCAACGATTACGAATGGAAACAAATTCAGAGCATTCGTGATACCGTTTGTTCTCATATCTTATTCTCACATCGGATCGGCTCGCTTTAAAGCAGGGTAACCGCTTTAAAAACGGTTCGGGGATACAATTATGTCTGTTTGTGTTCAAAACGGACAAACATGTATCCTTTGAAAATCATCTGGATCACATAACCATTTAAATATAAAAACGAATTTCAAATTCTACCACTGGCACGGCGGTTGCTCCCGACTCATTTGTGTTATCGATTGGGAAAGGAAGCGCTTTCTGACTCAAGATGGTTTTGTTCTTCTCTGAGGGGTCGTCTAAAGGTAGGACGCCAGGTTCTGGCCCTGAAAATTGAGGTTCGAGTCCTTGCCCCTCAGCCATTTTCTCCGTTCGGAAAGGCAAATGCTGATGAAACTGATCATCGCCATCGTACAATCCGACAAGATCAAAGACGTCAAACAGGCTTTGCGCGACGTAAACGTGGGCAAAATAACCGTCTCCAGTGTAGTCGGCTGCGGCGCGCAGGTCGGCAAAACCGATACCCGCGACGGAGTAGTCACCAACGGGAACCTCCTCGACCGGGTGCGTTTCGAAATCGCCGTGAACGACGACTACGTCAAACCCACGCTGGAAGCCGTCATCCGGGGCGCGCGCACCGGCAGTATCGGCGACGGTAAAATTTTCATCGTCCCTCTGGAGGAATGCATCCGGATCCGCACGGGCGAAACCGGCCGGCTGGCCATTGGATGAAGCTTCCCGAAACCTTTCCAAAGAGACCTTTCCCGCTCTTTTTTTATCCAACACGCAAAATGGTTTTCTCTTTGCATGAGCATCCTGGGACGGACAAAATACCGGTTGATATTCGTACAAATTTGTTTCATTGTACTGGAGCGGGTCAGAAGCGACCGGTAAAAACCCGAAGCCGAATCAGGGGAGCGAGACAACGTGAGCATCCACAGTTATGAAGAATTAGCGGCCCTTCACGCCATATCCAAGATTTTGGCGCAGCCGATGGAATTGAGAGACCAACTGGAGCAAATCCTTCATGAAATGAGTTTGCGCCTCGGGATGCAGCGCGGCATGATATCGCTTTTGGACCACGAGACAAAGGAAGCGTGGCTGGACATTGCCCATGACGTCAACATTGACGGGATGGAAGTGACTTACAAACCGGGAGAAGGCATTACCGGCAAAGTGGCGGAAACCGGCCGCCCGATGGCCGTGGCAAATCTGGGGCAGGAAGCCCTCTTTCTGGACCGCACCGGGGCGAGGCGTCATCTGAACCGCGCCGAGCTTTCTTTTTTATGTGTTCCCATTATCTATGACGCAAGCGTGGTCGGCGTTTTATCCGCCGACAAGGTGGCCAAGCAAGTCGAAGACCTGGAAAAGGAACTGGCCATGATGGGCTCGGTGGCCGAACTGATGGCCAAAGCCGTGCATATCCGGGCCCTGGAAGAAGAAAACCGCCGCCTGCGCAAAATTGTCGGACAGCAGCATGCGCCTTCCATGGATATTATCGGCCATTCCAAAGCCATCCAGGAAGTCTTCGGGCTCGTGGCGCAGGTTTCCGATTCCAATACGACGGTCCTGATCACCGGCGAAACGGGAACCGGCAAGGAGTTGATTGCCCGGGCGATTCATAACAACTCTCCGCGCAAAGGGGGACCGCTGGTGCAGGTCAACTGCGCGGCGATTCCCGACACGCTCATTGAAAGTGAACTGTTCGGCCATGAAAAAGGCTCATTTACCGGCGCGCTGCAGACGCGCCGCGGCCGCTTCGAAGAAGCCAACGGCGGCACGATCTTTTTGGATGAAGTGGGCGAACTGTCCGCCGCCGCGCAGGTAAAGCTTCTGCGCGTGCTGCAGGAAAAGCGCTTTCAGCCGCTGGGCTCGTCGCGGGTGGTGAATGTCAATGTAAGAATCATCGCCGCGACGAACCGTAATCTGGAGCAGGACATTCTCGCCGACCGTTTCCGTGCGGATCTTTTTTACCGCCTTAATGTTTTCCCCATTTATCTGCCGCCGCTCAGGGAACGCGGCAGCGATGTGATTTTGCTGGCCGATCATTTTCTGCTCAAGTACAGCAGGGAAATGGGCAAGAACGTCAAGCGGATCTCCACGGCGGCCATCGAAGCGTTTCTGTCCCATAAATGGCCGGGCAATGTCCGCGAACTGGAAAACTGCATCGAGCGGGCGGTTTTATTGACCAGGACGGACACCGTGGACTGCCTGCACCTGCCGCCTTCTCTGCATGCCGGAGAAAAAGACCCGGAACGAAAAGACCGCAGCAAGCTGTCGTCCGTTGTGGAGGCGCAGGAGAGGACGCTGATTATCGACGCGCTCACGGAAAGCGGCGGCAATCAGACCAAAGCGGCCAAAATCCTGGGAACCACGAAGCGCATTATTCAGTATAAAATATCGAAAATGGGCATCGACCCGAAAAAATTCAGCCGGAAAAAAAAAGGATCTGAGGCCTAGACGAAAAAGGTATTTGGTCAACCGTCCGCAGAGCTATCGTATTGCAGAAGCGCCGGACCTGCCGCCCGGGCGCTCCCAAATCATGCGGGAATCATAAACCTCGTTTCATGAAACCTTCTCGCCCCCAGCAAATCCGAACAAAATTGTCTTGATGTTTTACAAAAGAACATTTTTGTTGCCTGAATCAAAGCACAGGATCGTCTTTGCGCTCTTCCAAAAAGCTAACCGCTTATAATTCATAGATAAACTATATTGATCCCGCACTGGCACGACTCTGGCAATCAGCTTGTCGGGTTGAAATGCACAGAGGAGAGGCTATGTGTCGTTTATTTGCTGTAACATCCAATAATCCGCTGTCGCCGATGATGGCCATCAACGCGCTGAATGTCATGAAAGAGGGACATGACGGATCCGGCGTGGGGTTGTTCATGACCGATCTGGGGGGCGAGTTCGAAAAATTCAAAAGCGAGCCGATCCTGTCCGGCATCTTTTCCAATGAAGGCATCAAAGCGCTCGACCGCTTCATGATCGATCAGGATTTCATGGTCAAATACAAGCTGTCCTTCCGGCCGGCAAAACCGACGCCTCCGGGAACACCGAAAAGGGATAACTACGTCATCCGCGTTTACGAATACCCGGCCGAATGGGAAAGCTTAAGCCGGGAGGAAATCGATTACCGCCTGATGATGGTGCAGCTCCAGCTTCGACAGATGGGCGAAAAAGATCAATCCATGATGGTCTTCAGCTTCTGGCCGGATGTGATCATCATCAAGGAAGTGGGCGATCCGCTGGCCGTGGCCGAGTATCTGGGGCTGGACCGCAAGGACCTCACCGCCCGGATGATCTTGAGCCAGGGACGCCAGAACACCAACTACTCCATTGATATTTACGCCTGTCATCCGTTTTTCATCCAGGGCATGGCGACGATGACCAACGGCGAGAACACCGCGTTTGTGCCGATCCGGGAATTTCTGATGTCGCGCAATTTCCCCGGCTACACCGGCTACCAGTCCGACTCGGAAGTGTTCACACACATCCTGCATTACACGCAGAACAAACTCGGACTGGGCATGGAAATGTACAAGCACGTGATCACTCCGCTCAGGGACGAGGAGCTGGCGCGTCATCCCGACGGGCGGATGCTCAGAAACCTGAAGCAGAGCTGCCGGCCTCTGATCATCGACGGGCCCAACTGCGTCATCGGCTGTCTGCCGGACAAGTCGATGTTCATGGTGCAGGACGCCAAGAAACTTCGCCCCGGCGTGGTGGGCGGCCGTCCCGGCATTTTCGCGTTTTCCTCGGAAATGTGCGGCCTGGATGCCGCCATTCCGGAGCGCGACATCAACCTGGACGATCAGCCGATGAGATATGAAACCGTCATTGTCCGCCGCGGGCGGCAGGAGATAGAAAAATGGAACCAGTGGGACACATTGCCCCATCTACACTAAGCGCCAAAGACCTGCCCTGGCAGATTGCCTGGCAAAAGGATCGGTGTACCCTGTGCGGCCGTTGCACAACCGTCTGCCCGGTGCGGGCCATCGAACTGGGCGTCCACCGCAAACGCGCGCTCACGACGCCGGTCGGTCTGGAGAGCCGTCCCGCCAATCTGTTTTCCGTGTACCACGGCATCGATCAGCGCACCGATCCGGCCCATGCCTGCGTGGGCTGCGGCATGTGTACGCTGGTCTGCCCCAACAACGCCATCGTCCCCCTGCGCGCCGATGAAACCGACAAACTGCGCTTTCACGTCAACCAGGGCGGCGAAGCGAGGCGACGGGGCGGCCGGAGAAACGCTCCGGAAAGCGTGCTCGACCAGATCAAGTTTGTCCGCATTTCCATGCTGACCGACCCGGCGCTCGACGCCGGACGACATGAATTTGAGCTGCGGACCCTGCTGGGAAGAATCCTGCCGCCGGAGCGGATGCTCCAGGCCGGCCGTGAAAACGGCTGGATGCCGCCCGTTCGCGAGATTTATCCGATGATCATCGGCGGCATGTCGTTTGGCGCGCTCTCCCCGAACATGTGGGAAGGTCTGCAGATGGGCGTGGCGTATCTGAACGAGGAGATGGGCATGCCGGTCCGTATCTGCACCGGCGAGGGCGGCTGCCCGCCCCGGCTGCTCAAGTCGCGCTTTCTGAAATACGTCATCCTGCAGATCGCCAGCGGCTATTTCGGCTGGGATGAAATCATCCACAACCTGCCGCAGATGAAGGAAGACCCCTGCGCCATTGAAATCAAGTACGGACAGGGGGCGAAGCCCGGTGACGGCGGTCTTTTGATGTGGTACAAGGTCAACCGGCTGATTGCCGCGATTCGCGGCGTCCCGCAGGGCATCAGCCTTCCCAGCCCGCCGACGCACCAGACCAAGTATTCGATTGAGGAAGCCGTGGCCAAGATGATCCAGTCCATGTCCATGGCGTGGGGCTTCCGCGTGCCGGTGTATCCGAAAATCTCGGCCACCAGCACCACGCTGGCCGTGCTCAACAATCTGACCCGCAATCCGTACGCGGCCGGACTCGCCATCGACGGCGAGGACGGAGGCACGGGCGCGGCCTACAATGTTTCCATGAACCACATGGGACACCCCATCGCCAGCAACCTGCGCGACGCCTACCTGACGCTGGTGAAGCTGGGCAAACAAAACGA
>JAAZOZ010000002.1 GCA_012797505.1 Smithella sp.
AACGATCTGTCTCAAATCCACAACAACTCCCATAACAACAAATCAATGACTCTCTATAACCCATCCGAATTCCCCTGTCCAGTATTATTTGTAACAACGGAATCCTCTTGATCTTTTATGAGAGAATAAATTCACCCTGGATAAGTGGGGGCGACGGGTTGCAATTTCCACCGCTCCATGATATGAGCTGCACAATTGTTAATCTGTTGATCAATTTTTAACGTTTGGGCTTCATCTGTTTTACATCGTCGTTTATAAGCAACGGCACGCCAGAACATTGATATATCGAAAACGCCTGTCAGGAGTCTTCAAATGAAGGAACGCGTTTCATCCGGTTTTCCGGCGGTCAGGGAATTCATCAGAAAAAATTTTCGTCATTTCAATGCCGCCGTGTTGGTCGACGCGGCCCAGGCGTATGTCGATCATCTCCGTCAGGGCGGAAAGATGATGATCGCCATGGGTGGCGCCATGAGCACGGCCGAAATCGGCATCACCCTTGCCCAAATGATCCGGGAGGATAAAGTCCACGCGATATCCTGCACAGGAGCCAATCTGGAAGAGGATATTTTTAACCTGGTTGCCCATCGGCATTACTGCCGCATTCCCCATTACCGCGATCTCACGCCCGCCGATGAAGCGGATTTGCTCAAAAGAAAACTAAACCGCGTCACCGACACCTGCATTCCCGAAGAAGAAGCCATGAGAAAGGTCGAAAACAAACTGCTGGCGTTCTGGAAGCAGGCGGAAGAGAAAAATCAAAGATATCTTCCCTATGAATTTATTTTTCAGCTCCTTTCCAGCGGCGTCCTGAAAGAAAACTACGAGATCGACGAAAAGGATTCCTGGCTCATTGCCGCCTGCGAAAAAAACATTCCGATCTTTGTTCCCGGCTGGGAAGATTCAACGCTGGGCAATGTCTTTGTCTCGAACGTCCGGAAAGGACACATCCAAAACGCCGCCGTCGTCAAGTCAGGCCTGGAAACCATGAGCGCTTTGATCGACTGGTATCTCGACGCCTCCCGGGACCAGGGCGTCGGTTTCTTTCAAATCGCGGGCGGCATATCCGGAGACTTCGCGATCAGCGTCGTGCCGCTGATTCGCCAGGACATGCAGATGAACTGCCGGCTGTGGTCCTACTTCTGTCAGATTTCCGACAGTACAACCTCGTACGGATCCTACAGCGGCGCTGTTCCCAACGAAAAAATCACCTGGGAAAAGCTGTCGGTGGATACGCCCCGCTTTATCATCGAAAGCGACGCGACCCTTGTTGCTCCGCTGATTTTCGCCTGCGTTCTGGCGGGATAACGCCGCCGTCCGACCTTTTTCATTGGCTCTTCCGGGCGTGCAGGCATGAAGAGAAAAACCGTAATGCCTGGCAAAGTCCAGAAACTGACTGTTGAAGATGATCTCCGGCCGTCGTTTGATCACAACGCTTTTGAGATTGTCATAACGGCCCCGGCGGGGAAGACCGCCCATCTCCCGGAAAGCTTCGATGTGTCCTTCCAGAAAAAACTCCATCGACTGTCGCGGATAAAACCGGCAATACAGAAACCGGCTGTAGGAAAGAATAAAAACAAAGCCGTAAGCCGTGCCGAACGGAAAAGAACGTTGCATCCAATCGACCTGTGCTTCCTCGCCGGGAAGGAACGTCAACTCGTGGCACATCCTTTTCCTTTTCCGGCGAAACGGCCGTGTGTATTCTTTGACCGTGGTGTACCCACCCGTAAAACCATAGGTCTGCAGCCGGTCATGCGCCTGGCTGGCTTTCAGCGAAGGGTAAGCCTCATACCAGTCTTCAATCAGGCGCGCATACTCGTCGAGGATGCTTTTGCGCGGCTTGCGCAGGATTTTTCCTTGCCGCATCAATCGGGTAACTTTTGTTCTGGACAAACCCAGCGTATCGGCCACCTGGCGAATGCTCAAACCTTCGACTTCTTGCAAATGACGAACATGATTCATTAAATGCTCTTCGTCCATATCCCCGATCCCCCTTTTTCTCTGTTTCTCTCGTCTGCTCGTTTTTCTGCACATCTTTTCCTGATGACGTTTCCTTCTGATGCAGACTGTGGAAATCGGTTTAAATCATCCATCCTCCTTTCGTCTATCTTGTCTTGTATCACCCACCATGCGCCGCAAACGTAATACCGTTAACCTTTTGCAGGATGATCGTGTCTTGTATCATCCCTGTTTTGTCCTCCGGGATCAGTAAAACGTACTTCCGCATTGGCTTTGAAGGGGGTATCTCGTCTTGTATCATCGCGCCTACGGAGGATTCCTTCTTTCGTTCTCGCCAGGCTTTGACGTCTTCGTAGCGTCCCCGAAAGTAGCCTTCATTCCCAGCCAGCCATCGCCGCTGCGCTTCCTGTTTCCGTTTCTTTCTGCATTCCGGGCGGCCGCAGGACTTCTGTTTTAACCCCGCTCGTCTGTCCGGAATAAAATAACGCCCACAATACGCGCATCGCTTCCTCAAAGACCGCCTCCCTTTATCTTAATCCCCAAAAGGGGCGGCTACCTTTCTACCGACGTCTTATTCTTTTGCAAATATGGAATTGAAAATCAGAAGGTTACAATCATGAAGGCTTCGTAACAAGTCACGCGGCGATTTTGAGATCATGCGGTATGTTGTCGGTCTGAACGGCAACAAGCAGTTTACCCTCAACGAAAAAGCGATTGCACAAGATGCCACGCGGGACGGCTACTTCGGCGTGGTCACCAATGTTACGGATATGGCAGCCAAAGAGATTGTTGAAAACTA
>JAAZOZ010000144.1 GCA_012797505.1 Smithella sp.
CCCTGATCGTCAATGACCCGGGAGCTTTCCCCGACCGCGTGGGCATTCCGGCGGGGCATCCGCCGCTGACGTCCTTTCTGGGCGTACCGCTCAAAGACGAGGGAAAGACCATCGGGATGATCGCGCTGGCCAACCGCGCGGGCGGCTATACCGGCGAACAAAGGGAGGATCTGGAGGAACTGGCGGTCTCCCTGGTGGAAGCCCTGCGGCGCAACAAGGCGGAAGAAGAAGTCAGGAAAATGAATTTGGAATTGGAAAAGCGCGTCGTCGAGCGGATGGAGGATCTGGCGGCCAAAACGGCCGAACTGGAGCGCATCAACCGCGTCTTTGTTGACCGCGAATTGAAAATGCGGGAGCTCAAGGCCCGGATCGCAGAGCTGGAAAAGAAAGAAGGGTAAAATGATTTACCTTGATCTGATTCAGAATCTGGCGCTTCTGGTGGCTCTGAGCGTTGTGTCCGCATTCATCGACAGGCGATGGCCGCGGCACACCCGCGCCGGAGCATTGCTGCAGGGCGTTGTTTTCGGCGCCGCGGCCGTTGTGGGCATGCTCCGCCCGCTCGACATGGGAGGCGGACTGATTTTCGACGGCCGCTCGGTCATGCTCAGTCTGTGCGCTCTCTTTTTCGGTCCTTTGGCGGCGGCCGTGGCGGGTCTGATGACGCTGATCTGCCGTATCAGTATGGGGGGAGTGGGATTGATTATGGGAATTCTGACAACCCTTTCCTCCATGACGATTGGGCTGGTCTTTTTTTACCGATGCAAGCCTCTGCTCACTCCCCCATCCACAATGCTTCTCTACGCAATGGGTCTGGCCGTCCACGCCGCCGTGGCGGCTCTGATGTTCACGCTGCCGGGAGATCTGGCCTGGAACACCTTCAAAAACCTTGCTCTGCCCATCCTCCTGCTTTTTCCGCTGGCCACGCTGCTGGCGGGAAAAATTCTTTCGGATCATCTTTCAATGCTGCAGTCCGCCTCGGCTCTTTCGGAAAGCGAAGAGCGCTACAAGCTTTTGTTCGAAGCCAGCCTCGACGGGGTGCTGCTGACGGCGCCCAACGGCCGGATTTTCTCTGCCAACCCCGCTCTCTGCCGTCTGCTGGGCCGCAGCGAAGAGGAAATAATCGCCCTGGGGCGCGGCGGCGTCGTGGACCGGGAAGATCCGCGACTCGCTGAGGCGCTCGCCGAACGGGATCGGACGGGAAAATTTGCGGGCGAATTGACAATGATCCACAAGGAAGGGACCAAAATTCCCGTGGAAATCACGACAGCCGTTTTTAAAGACCGCTTCGGGCAGGCCCGCACCAGCATGATCATCCGCGACATCACCCGGCGCCTCCAGGAGGAAGAGCCCCTGAAAAAACTGCAAGCGCTGCTTGCCGAAACACAGCGGTTGAGCAAAATCGGCGGCTGGGAATGCGATTTGACAACCGGCCTAAGCCGGTGGACGGAAGAAGTCTATAAAATCTACGGCATTTCTCCCGACGCTCAGCTCAGCGCGGAAGATGCGATGGATTTTTACGCGCCCGAGGATCGGCCGGTCATCGCAGCGGCTTTCCGGCGCCTGCTGGAAACGGGCGAATCCTACAATCTGAATCTCAAATTCAACAACGCATCGGGCGAACCGCTCCGGGTGCGCACCAGCGGGCAGGCCGAATGGAAGGATGGAAAAATCGTTCGCGTCTTCGGCCATATCATGGACATCACCGAACGAGCGCGAATGGAAGACGCCCTCAGGGAAAGCGAGGAACTTTTCCGCAACCTTTTCATGCGCCACGAGGCGGTCAAATTGATTCTCGACCCGGAGACGGGAGACATCATCGACGCCAACAATGCCGCCGAGAAATTTTACGGATGGTCCCGCGAGCAGCTCTTAACGATGAAAATCTTCGACATCAACACGCTGACGCAGGCTGAAATCCGGAAGGCATTGCAAACGGTCAAGGATCAGAAACGCACGCGCTTTCAGTTCCGTCACCGCCGGGCGGACGGCGCCATCCGCGACGTCGAAATTTTCAGCAGCCGGATCGATGTCAAGGGGAAGCCGCTTCTGCATTCGATCATCACGGATATCAGCGAACGCAAGGCCGCGGAGATCCGGATGCTTCAAATCAACGAGGAGCTCGAACAAAAGGTTCAGCAGCGGACGGCCGAGCTTACCAGGACCATCGCCCAGCTCGAGGAGACCAACCGCGTCTTTGTCGGCCGGGAGCTGAAAATGGCCGAGCTTAAAAAACGGATCGAGGAGCTCGAAAAAAGCGGCAAATCATAAGCGACGCGTGAAGGACAGGAAGGGAGAAAAAGCAGCCATGGCAACCAAGCGAATTCTGATTGTGGATGACAAGGATGAGAATCGCTACCTCCTGCAGGCGCTCCTGCAGGGCAGCGGCTATGAGGTTTTCACCGCCGTTCACGGCGCGGACGCCCTGGAGAAAGCCCGTCAAGACCCGCCGGATCTGATCATCACCGACATTCTGATGCCGGTCATGGACGGATTCGCGCTTTGCCGCGCCTGGATGAAAGACGAACGCCTCCAATCCATCCCCCTGATCTTTTACACCGCCACCTATACCGATGAACGGGACCGGGAATTCGCGCTCTCCCTCGGAGCCCGTCATTTCATTGTCAAGCCCGCGGAGCCGGACGATTTCATGGCGGTCATCCACGGCGTCTTTGAGTCCCTGGAGCAACCGACCGCCGCACCGGAAGGCAAGCTTGAGGAAGCGTCCGAAGAATCCGTTTACCTCAAGCAATACAATGAAGTGCTCATCCGGAAGCTGGAGGGCAAAATGGAGCAGTTGGAAAAACTCAACCAGGATCTGGAAAAGAAAGTCGCCCAGCGGACGGCCCAATTGAAGGAGTCCCTGGAACGCCTGGAAGAGCTGAACCGCGTTTTCGTCGGACGGGAGCTGAAAATGGCCGAGTTGAAAAAGAAAATTGAAGACCTGGAAAGAAAAGGCTGAGGAGCGCCGCCATGACGCTGGACATGAGAACCGTCACAACCAGTTTGGTCATTACCGCTGTCATTTGCGTCGTCCTGATGGCGTCCTTCTGGTGGCAGAACCGCAAACGCTTTGAGGGGCTCCACCTATGGCTGCTCGTTTTTCTCCTTCATGCCCTGGGAATGATTCTCATTGCTTTACGCGGTTCCGTCTCGGACTGGGCGTCCGTTGTTCTGGCCAGTATTCTGCTGCTGGCCGGGACGTTGCTGATGTACATTCTGTTTCTGAAGTTTATCGGAGAAAAAAAACGCCAGCTTCCCAATTACATCATCCTGATCCTGCTGTCTCTCGTTCAGGTTTATTTTACCTTCATCCAGCCGAATCTGTCGGCGAGAATTTTCAATTTCTCCGCCGGTGTGCTGATTTTCACATCTCAAGCCGCCTGGAGCGCACTGTACCGCGTGCGCTCCGACCTGCGCCCTCTGACGCTGGGAATCGGTCTTGTCTTCAGCCTGGAATGCCTCATCAGCATCGTTCGCATGATCGATTGTCTGATCAACACCCTGCATCCCACCGATTTTTTTCAATCCGGCTCCGTCAACGTTTTGTCTTTCATCGGCTATCAGACACTCTTGATTCTCCTGGCCTACAGCCTGACACTGATGTTCAACAAACGTCTGCTTTGGAACATCGAGAAGCAGGAGGAGAAATTCTCCAAGATCTTTTACCTGTCTCCCAACGCCATCAACCTGACCAGACTGTCCGATGGCGTAATTCTGGAAGCCAATGAAAGTTTCTACCGGGCATCCGGTTATTCTCGGGAGGAAACCCTGGGCAAAAAGACGACCGACTTGCATCTGTGGGCCAGAGAGGAAGAACGCCTTCAGTTTGTCAGGGATTTAGCCAGAAACGGGAGCGTGCACAGCAGGGAATTTCTCTTCCGGATCAAGACGGGAGGAACCCTGACGGGCCTTTTTTCGGCAGGCATCATCGAGATCGACCGGGTAAAATACGCTCTGACCATATTGACGGACATCAGCGATCGCAAAAAAATGGAGGAAGAACTGAAAGCCGGCCGCGATTATCTGGAAAAAATGAACAATACCCTGGCGGACGCGCTGTTCGTGGGAAAATACCCGGAACAGGAGTTTGAATATTTAAACGATGCCGCCGTCCGGTTATTCGGCTATTCCAGGCAGGAAATTGTGGGGAAAAGCAGCCTGCTGCTTTTTCCCGATGAAAAAGGATACCATCACAGCGGCGCCATTTTCGAGGAAACCATCGCGCATCAAAAGAGCATCGTTCGTTTTGAAACCACCCTGAAGAAGAAAAACGGGGAAATCTTCCCGGCGTTGCTCTCGGCGGCCTTTCTTGAGGAAAAAGGGGCGGTTGTCCGGTTTATCATCATTGTCCGGGATATTTCAGAACAAAAGCAAAATATCGAAGAGATTCATAAACTGAACGAAAAACTGGAGAGTCGGGTTGCCGAGCGCACCGAGGCTTTGAGTGATATGCAGATGGCCCTTTTGAATCTGGTGGATGACCTTAACGAAAGCAGCCGGGAAATCTCCAGCGCCAATAAGTATCTGGAGGAAGTCAACCGGGAGCTGGCGGCCTTCAGCTACAGCGTCTCACACGATCTCCGGGCGCCGCTGCGCGCCATCGACGGATTCAGCAATGCCCTCCTGGAAGACTACAGCGACCGGCTGGATGCGGAAGGCAAAATATACCTGGAAAAAATCCAGCACGCCGCGCAGCGGATGAACCTGCTGATCGACGACTTGCTTGCCCTCTCGCGGGTGATGAAAGCCGACTTCTACCGGCAGAACTTCGATATCAGCGAGATGGTTCGAGAGATCGCAGCCGATTTTCAACAGCAAAGTCCATCGGGCAAACTGGAGCTGGTGATTCAGGACGGCGTCACCGTCAACGCGGACCAGCGCATGATGCGCATCGTCATGACCAACCTGCTGGACAATGCCCGGAAATTCGCGGGGAAGCAGGAGAGGCCTCGCGTCGAATTCGGGTCTTTTGTCCAAAACGGCGACACGGTCCTCTTTGTCCGGGACAACGGCGTGGGATTCAACATGGCCTATGTCCACAAAATTTTTGAGCCTTTCGAACGCCTCCATCGGGCGGATGCGTTCCCGGGAACGGGAGTCGGCCTCGCGACGGTCCAGCGCGTCATCCAACGCCACAACGGCCGTATCTGGGCCGAAGCGGAAGAAGGAAAAGGCGCTGTTTTTTATTTCACCCTGGGAGACTCAAAATGCCAAAACCGCTGAACGTGCTTTTGATTGAAGATTCGGAAGACGACGCGCTGCTTCTGGCCCGCGCGCTGAAAAAAAACGGTTATGAGCCCCGGATCGAGCGGGCGCAGACGGCCCGGGACATGAGCCGGGCCCTGGAAAGCGCCCCGTGGGACATCATTTTGTGCGACTACCACATGCCGGCTTTCAGCGGTCTGGAAGCCATAGACCTGCTGAAGAAAACCGGCCTCGATATTCCGCTCATCATCGTTTCCGGCGCCATCGGCGAAGAAACGGCGCTGGACTGCATCCACCGCGGAGCGGCCGACTACATCATGAAGGGCAATCTGACGCGGCTGGGCATGGCCGTGCAGCGGGGACTGGAAGAAAAAGCAATGCGCGATCATCACCGGCAGGACGAGGAAGCGCTGCGCAGAAGCGAGGAAAAATACCGGACGATCCTGGAGGGCATCGGCGAAGGATATTACGAGACGGACCTGGCCGGCAACTTTACGTTTTTCAACGACGCCCTGCAGCGAATGTTGGGCTACCCGAAAGAAGAGCTGCTGGGGATGAACTACCGGCAGTACACGGACCTGGAGACGGCTAAAATGCTGTATGAGGGGCACCATCAGACCTACCTGACGGGCATCCCCGGCAGGTATATGGACTACGAGATCATCCGAAAGAACGGCGAACGGCTGACGCTCCGGCAGTCCTTCACACTGTTGAAAGATTCCGGGGACGGGATCATCGGTTTCCGGGGAATCGTGCGCGACGTCTCCCATCTGAAGGAGCTGGAAAGAGACAGGGAGGAAACTCTGGAAAAGCTCCGGCAAGCGCTGGAATCCACCGTTCACGCCATGGCCATGGCCGTGGAAGCAAGAGATCCTTACACGGCGGGCCATCAGCGAAGAGTGGCGGACCTGGCCTGCGCGATAGCCGCCGAAATGGGGCTGGAGCCCGACCG
>JAAZOZ010000145.1 GCA_012797505.1 Smithella sp.
CCGCCTTCCAGTGCAGCGCGGGCGGCGTCAGCGGCGCGGAAGGAGGCGTCTGGCTGGTCTTTCGGGGAAACAGGGATCAGGTAAAGAAAGCTCTGGAACTCACCGGCTCCATCCAGGGAGAGCGCCCTTACTCTGAATAGGTTCATGATAACTGAACTGACCGGCGCCCGCAAATGATGAAAGTTTTGCAGGCGCCGGTCAGCGGTTTTTGGGAAAAAGCCCCCCGGAAAAGTGCCGGCGCTCTGCCCGATCGTTCCAGGGGCTGCGGGAATCCGGCGGTAACGCCTCCGCGCGGGACGATACCGCTTAAAGAAAGTAACCATCCATGCTGTTCACCCTGTTCACCATTTTTGCCTCCTCGTTTGTTATCGCGCTTTCCGGCGCGCTGATGCCGGGGCCGCTTTTGACCGCGACGATCAGCGAAAGCTCCCGGCGGGGTTTTTGGGCCGGACCGCTTTTGATCGTCGGGCATGCCGTTCTGGAACTGGCGCTGGTGATTGCCCTTTTCCTGGGGTTGGCTCCGTTTTTTCAGATGCCGGCGGTTTTTGCGGCAAGCGCGCTGGCCGGCGCGGTGATTCTGATCTGGATGGCGGCGGGAATGCTGCGGTCTTTGCCCACCCTTCGGCTTTCATGGGAACCCCATCAAAGCAAAATGAATCATCCGGTGGTCAGCGGAATTCTGATGAGCGTTTCCAATCCCTACTGGATCATCTGGTGGGCAACAATCGGCATCGGGTATATTTTTTACGCCTGGCAGTATGGTTTTTGGGGAATTGCTTTTTTCTTTGCCGGTCACATTTCGGCGGATCTGGCCTGGTATTCTTTCATCGCCGGCGCGGTGGACCGGGGCAGGCGCCTGCTGACCGACCGGCTCTACCGCCGGCTGATCGGTCTTTGCGCCGTTTTCCTGATCGGTTTTGCCGGTTATTTCGCCTACGCGGGCCTCGTCAAACTCAAAGACCTTCTGTCATAACTGCGACCGGATCAAATCCAGAATCTCCCCGTTGGGAGGAATGTCCGCCATGGAGTGGCCATAGTGCACGAAGCGGACCTTTCCCGCGCGGTCGATCAGCATTTGCGCGGGCAGGCGGCCCAGCTTGAAGAGTTTCACTTCCTGGCCGTACAGTTTCAGAACGCGGTGCTCCGGATCGGGAAGGCCGACAAACGGCAGGTCATGTTTTTTCCAGTAGTCCCGAAACGTCTCGGGTGTTTCAGGGCCCGCAACAAGGATTTCCGTGTTGAGGGTCGCGAACGAATCGTAATCCCGGCGCAACTGCGCCATGTGCGCGCGGCAGAACGGTCACATAAAGCCGCGGTTGAAAACGACCAGAACGTTTTTTTGTCCGGCGTAATCGGACAGGGACACGCTTTTGCCGTTGAAATCGTTCATCGTAAAATCGGGCGCCTGGGTGTTCAGCTCCACTCTGGGCATCGTGCAATCCTCCCTTACGATTCGAAAAAATTTCCCTCCTGCCCTTCCGGCAGGATTTCAAACAAATCTTTAACGTCCCTTGGAATGGAACGCAGCGTTCCTTTTTGCGCGTCCACAAAAACCCATTCCGTTTCTCCGTGGGCCAGCAGCGCCCGGTCGTCCTTCCGGAAAATTTTATACCTGCGCAGCGATTGAACCCGGCGGAGGCTCGCCACCCATGTGCAGACCACCACCCGGTCGCCGGCGAACGCCGGTTTTAAGTACACGATTTTATGCGTGCGCACCACCCAGGTGGCGCCGGCGGCGTTTGTGGCGGCGGTGCAGCCGGACGCTTCGGAATGCCGCATGGCCGCGTCCTGCATCCAGCGCAGATATTCCACATTGTTGACGTGCCCGTTTTGATCTTCCGCTTCTTTGGGCACCAAAAGCTCATCATGAAAAATTGGACTCATAAGGGTCAGGTTTTCCTCACATCAACAGCCGGTCCTTTGTTATCCTTCTCCGCCTCAGGCCGGAACAAAATCGGATGACCGCACCTCCTTGAGCTTCAGGGCGTCCGTCGGGCAGACGACGGTGCAGACCCCGCACCCCAGGCACCGATCCGGATCGACGGCGGCAAAATCATCCTGCATGGAGAGAGCTTCGAAAAAGCACCGGTCGATGCACGTTTCGCATCCGCTGCAAAGATCGACATCGACAAAGGCCGCGAAACGGCTGGGCGCCACCCATTTTTTCGGTCCCTTCATAATCGCCCAGTTCAGGCAGCAGTCGTCGCAGCAGTTGCAGATGACGTGGCCCACCGTCTGGCGGTTGTCCACCACATGCACAAGACCTTCCTCGCGGCACTTTCTCAGGATTTCCACGGCTTCTTTGGGAGTTATGGCCCGGCCGGTGCCTCGTTCGATATTGTATTCGGCGGCGCGGTCCACCTGCATGCAGACTTCCAAAGGCTTTTCACAATTGCCGGAGATCACACGGCAGGAGCAATTGGTAACGGAAAGCGTTTTGGCGTTCTCGACAATCTTCACGGCGTCATCGTAGGCCAGAATTTTGGATTGCGGCTCGATGCTTTCATTGACGGGAATCACCCGCATGATGGGCCCGGGGAGAAAATCCATGATCATCTGACCGTAACCGGGCCATTCCTTCCGCATGTACTCCTTCCAGAGGTCCAGCACCTGCCTGGAAATTCCAGGCGTCAGGCTGGTGGAATCATGCATCTGCGGAATGCTTTTCACGCGATAAAATTTCTTTTCGCCGCCCTTTGCCGCTTTAAAGATCAATCCCCGGTGAAACAGGGAATCCATCATCGCCGTGATGGCCTCCCCGGCCAATCCGGTCTTTTGCGCCAGTTCTTCCACGGTGGCGGGCGGTGAGGCCAGAAGCATCACCTTTGCTTCGTCGTCATTGACCAGCGCCTCAAATATTTTTGGAATCAACGGGGATTCGCCCGCCCCCACGGCTTCGGCCAGTTGTCTGCACAATCCCATGTCCGCCATGCGTCATTGCCTCCGTTTCCAGGAATTGGAGAAAGTATCGGGAAATAAATCTTTCCTGTCAAGAACAAACACCAGGGGGAAATCCTGGACACAAAAAAAGAAACCGGCCTGGAAGGATGAGCGTACGGCCGGCGCTTTGGGCAGATGCGGAAAATCAGGACCAGCGGGCTTGAGGCCGCTTTCGGCCCCGGACCTTGCCGCTGCGCGGATTTCTTCTCCGACTTTCCAGGACGGTTCGAAATTGCGGCAGACGGAAGGGCGGCGGTCATTCGCCTTCCCGGTACATGGACTCGATGACGTCCTTGTACTGCTCGGCGATGGATTTGCGCTTGACCTTCATGGTCGGGGTGACTTCTCCGTCTTCCGTGTAGAGCTTCTTGTCCAGCAGGCGGAACTTGCGGATGTTTTCCACGCGGGCGATCTGCTTATTGACCTTCTCCACCTCGTCCGAAATCAGCTTGATGACCTCTTCGGTCTTGGTCAGACTGGCAAACGTCGTGTACTGCACCTTGTGGTCCTGCGCGAATTTCACGACGTTTTCCTCGTCGATGACGATGAGCGCCGTGACATACTTGCGCCGGTCGCCGATGACCACCGCGTCCGTGATGTACGGAGAGAATTTCAGCAGGTTTTCAATGTACTGCGGCGCGATGTTTTTCCCGCCCGCCGTGATGATCAGGTCTTTTTTGCGGTCGGTGATCTTGAGATAGCCTTCCTGATCGATTTCCCCGACGTCGCCGGTGTGGAACCAGCCGCCCTCCAGCGCCGCGGCCGTGGCTTCGGGTTCCTTGAAGTATCCCTGGAAAATGCCCCCGTGCTGAACCAGAATCTCGCCGTCTTCGGCGATTTGCACCTTGGCGCCCGGCAGATTCCGCCCCACCGTCCCCAGCTTGAAGTTTTGCGCGTCGGAGATGTGCGTGATGCCCGTGGTCTCGGTCAGCCCGTAGCCTTCGCGGATGGGAATGCCGATGCTCTGGAAAAACTTCAGAATCTCGTGCGAGATGGGCGCCGCGCCGGAAAATCCGAGGCGGACGCGGTCAAAGCCGAGCCGCTCCTTGAGCTTCCAGAAAACGCAGAAATACGCAATCTGATAGCCGATGTACAGATACCAGGGCATGGGGGCTTTCGCCAGTTTAACGGTGTTGTACTTTGAGCCGATTTTGAAGGCGAGGTTGAAGACCGTTCGTTTCAGCCAGGTCGCGTCGGCCATCTTGAGCACGATGGCGGAGTGGTATTTTTCCCAGATGCGGGGAACGGCGTGAAAAAGCGTGGGCGACACGTCGCGCAGATCGTTCATCACCGTGTCCGTATTTTCCGTGAAGTTCACAATATGGCCCGCCCACATGTGCATCATCATATCAAAGATCTGTTCATAGACATGGTTGAGCGGCAGGAAGGAAATGGTCTCGTCCTTCGTTTCCATCCGGGTGATTTTTTCCGTCGCCTGCGCGATCCACAGATAATTCCGATGGCTGATCATCGCGCCCTTCGGGGGGCCGGTGGTGCCGGAGGTATAGATGATGGAGGCGGTTTCTTCGCCTTTCCCCTGCGCCGCGATTTTCTCGTACAGACCGGGATTCTCCCGGTCCGTCTTTTCTCCCAGCGCCATCAGATCGTCAAAACTCATCAACATGGGATCATCGAAATGTTTCAGGCCCTCCATATCCCAAACCACGCATTTTTTGAGATGCGGCGTTCGGGAGCGGAAAACCAGCGCCTTGTCGAACTGTTCCTCGTCCTCACAGAAGAAGACGACGGACTCGGAATGGCCGACGATATATTCACATTCCGCGGCCGGGTTGGTTGTGTAAACGCCGACGAAGATTCCTCCCAGCGACATGACGCCCATGGCCGAGAAAAGCCATTCGGGCTTGTTCTCGCCGACAATCGCCACATGGTCGCCTCGCCCGACGCCCAGGGCGTGCAGTCCCATGGCGACTTTTTTCACGTTTTCATAATACTGGGCCCAGGTAATGTCGTGCCAGATTCCGTAATCCTTCATGCGCATGGCAATCCGGTCCGGCTGCTCCTGCACCATAAACTTGAGGCCCTGCGGCAGGGTTTGAATCTCCTCTTTTTTCATAGTTTCTTCCTTAGCGGAAACGCACTTTCCGGCGGTAACGTTTGTAGCCTTTCACGGAGGTCTCCGTGGCAATGCCCAGATAAAACTCCTTCACGTCGTCATCCTCGCGCAGCACTTCCGGTTTGTCGGCCCGAACGATCCGGCCGTTTTCCATCAGAAAAGCGTAATGCGAATATTTCAGCGCCATGTTCACGTTCTGCTCGACCAGCAGGATGGTCACGCCCTGCTTGTTGATGCGCTGGATGATGTTGAAAATTTCCTTGGTCAACAGAGGCGACAGGCCCAGCGACGGCTCGTCGAGCATCAGCAGCTTGGGACGGCTCATCAGCGCGCGGCCGATCGCCAGCATCTGCTGTTCCCCGCCGCTCAGATGACCGGCCTGCTGGTTCCTGCGCTCGCTCAAAATGGGAAACTGCTTGAAAATGCCTTCAATGTCTTCTTGAATTCCCTTGCGGTCGCGGCGCGTGTAAGCGCCCATCTGAATGTTTTCCATGACCGTCAGCTCGGGAAAGACCTCGCGGCCCTCCGGCACGTAGCTGATGCCCAGGCGGACGATTTCCTCCGTGTCCATGCGGTCGATGCGCTTGCCCAGAAACTCAATCGTGCCTTTTTCCGGCTGGTCGTCGTCGTCCAGAATCCGCATGATCGTCTTGAGCGTCGTGGTTTTGCCCGCGCCGTTGCTGCCCAGAAGCGCCACAATCTGACCCTCCTGAATTTCAAAGGAGATGCCGTGCAGCGCCCGGATCAGATCGTACCAGGTTTCAATATTTTTGACCGAGAGCATTAGTCCTCCTCTCCCAGATAGGCGGCAATCACGTCCGGGTGCTTCTGCACGTCCGCGGGCACTCCCTCGATAATTTTCACGCCCTGGTTGATGGCCAGAATTCTGTCGGAAATGCCCATCACCATGTTCATGTCATGCTCGATGAGCAGAATCGTCACCCGGTAGTCTTCCTGGATGTCCTTGATCCAGATGCGCAAATCGTCCTTCTCTTCCGTGTTCATGCCGGCGGACGGTTCATCCAGCAGCAGCACCTTGGGCTCCAGCGCCAGCGCCCGTCCCAGCTCCACCAGTTTGCGCTTGCCGTAAGGCAGGTTGGACACAAACTGGTCGCGCAGGGACTGCAGATCCAGAAAATCCACGATGTGTTCGATAAGTTCTCGATGCCGGATTTCTTCCCTCGCGCTCGCCGAATGTCTCCCCCACATGAAAGCGCCGCTGAGAATCCCCGTTTTCATGTGGATGTGCCGCCCCAGCATCAGGTTGTCCATGACGGTGGCGTTGCCGAACAGCTGGATGTTCTGAAATGTCCGCGCCACGCCCTTGCGGGCGATCGTATCCGGACGCAGGCCGACCAGATTCTCGCCTTCCAGAAAGACCTCGCCGGCATTGGGCTTGTAAATGCCGCTGATCATATTGAAGATCGTGGTTTTGCCGCTGCCGTTCGGTCCGATAATCGAAAAGATTTTGTTGTGCTCGACTTCAAAACTGACATCATTGACTGCCTTGATGCCGCCGAAAGCGATGCTCAGGTGTTCCACTTTAAAGTGCGCCATAGCCTTTAACCCGTGACCGTCTCAACCGGTGGTTATCGTCGCGGGAGAGGCGGCGCAAACCGCCTCTCCCGGGCGTCTTGAATTATTTCTTCTTCCAGGTCGCCAACTCGTTGGCGGTCCAGTTCTGCAACAAAATGTAGGAAGAATTGGGGCCGCACTTCTGAATCATAATGGCGTCCGTTCCCTGATGCACCGCGGGCGTCCAGGTCACCGGAGGGCCGATTCCCTGAAAGTTTTTCATCGAGTTGAGCTGCTTCAGCACCGCCTCCGTGCTGAGGTTCCGGCCGGTTCTTTTGAGGGCTTCAACCAGCGGTTCCGCAAAGAGAATGCCCGCCATGTAGAAAGTGCCCCAGCGTTCTTCCGGGGCATACTTTTTGGCGGCTTCCCGGTATTTTTTCAGAAGCGGCGTATTGGCATCGGGAGGCTCGGCAAACGCTCCGGTGATCACCCCTTCCCAGAGTCCGCCGGTGATCTTGTTCATCAGCGCATAGTCGGAAAGCGTATTGGAAGACATCCACTGCGGCTTGAAGCCGACGGTTGCGGCCGTCTTGAGCGCGATCACGGCGGAGGTGGGATTGACCCACATGATGACCACATCGGCCCCGGATTTTTTCAGGCGCAGGATCTGAGAGGACAGATCTTTTTCGCCCGGTTCCGTGGAAACCTCTTCCACCAGCTGCATCTTGAGGGCTTTCATTCTGTCTTTGCATCCATCCAGACCGCTTTTGCCGTAGGCGTCATTCTGATAGAAAAAGGCGATTTTTTTGGCTTTCAGTTTCTCCGCCGCATATTTGGTCAGAATGCTGGCCTCGTCATCGTACAGGGGGTAAATCCCGAAAAGATAGGGCTGCACGGGGAAAACATACTCATTGATGGCCGTGGCCGGACCGACCCAGATCACGTTGTTGGCCGCCAGGTAATCCTTGACCGCCATGCCGGCCGCCGCGCTCCCCCCGCCGACAAAGGCAAAAATTCCCTCCCGTTCGACCAGCTCTTTGACCACGGCCTTGGTCTGGGCGGGATTATACTGATCGTCACGGATGAAGTATTTGATCTTGCGTCCATGAATGCCGCCTTCGTCGTTGATAATTTTAAACAGAATGTCGCTGCCCCGGGCAACCGAACCCCAGGGCGCGGCAGGTCCCGTTTGAGGCCCCCACTGCGCAATCCGGATTTCCTTGTCGTCAAATCCCGGTTTGCCCGCGCCGGCCGCAAACGGAATCATCAGGACCGCGCATAAAATCATGACTGCAATCAGTGCCCTTTTCATAATCCCTCCTTTTGTTCATCGTATGGTGTGTTGATTGTGCTCTTCCCTTCAAACCCTTTTGGTTTCATCCCTTGTACCAGCTTCCTTTTTCCTTCAGAAAAGTGAAGCTGTAATTAAAAACATTATTCCTGCCCGAATTGACAAAGGTCATTTCCACTTCCACCTGAACAAATTTATCCACATCAGGATAGGCGCTGCGATTGTCGTTATCCCGCAGGCGATAGATGTCGACAATCTTATAGGCATCGATCTTCACGGGCGGGTAACCGGCTACATCCTTTAAAAACGAATCGTAGGTGTGCGCCTGCCGGTAAGCGGACGAAGGGGCCAATAACGCGTATGCCTGTTTCAGATTCCCTTCTTTTTCCGCCTTGAAGTACAGATGAGCGGTCCTTTCAATCGCTCCTTTTTCCAACAGCAGCTGCACACGGTTGCGGGGAGCATCCCAGATCAGCAGCCCGGCGATCAGCGCCGCCGCGCAGGCGCAAAGGATGATGGATATTTTTTTCCCGCTCATGAAAAGCTCCCGGATGCTTCAGCCGATCCCGGTCGATGGCGGGCGGCCTGCAAAACACGCTAGACTTTTTTCACATAATGCTTGGCGAACAGCCCGCTGGGCCGAACGGTAATAATCAGAATAATGACCACAAAGGCGACAATCGGCTTCCACTCCGGCCAGACATAACCAAAAAAGTTCTCGATGATGCCCAGGATCAGGCCGCCGATGACAACGCCCGGAATGCTGGTGAGCCCTCCCAGAACAGCCGCGGCGAAGGCGCGCATGAAGGGCTCCATCATGAAATTGGGGTCCAGCACGGAACGGGCCGCGAAAAACATGGCCGCCAGCGCGCCGATGAGAGAGCTCATGCCCCAGGTGATGGAGAATACCCTTTCCACCTTGATGCCCATGATCTTGGCGGCGTTTTCATTCTGCTGCGTCGCCCGCATGGCAATGCCCAGTTTGGAATAACGGAAAAACAAAAACAGCAGCACCATGACCACCGCCGTCAGCACGAAAACACCGATGGTCCATTCGTTCAGGGCGAAACCCGGAAAAATTTCGACATTCTTGTGAACGGAAAGAAGAAACGGAAAGTCCTTCTGCTCCGCGCCCCATTTCCAGCCGGCCAACCCCATCAGCAGCATCTCCGCGCCGAGGGTCAGAATCAGCAGGCCCAGAACGGTCGGTTCCTTGGCGGGCCGCAAAAAACAGATTTCGATGGCCATGCCCAGCAGGACGGCAAACAAAAGGGTTGCGGGAAAAGCAAGGTAGAAAGGCCAGCCGTAAGCGGTCATGATATGGTAGGCGACAAACGTGGCCATCATGCCCATTTCACCCTGCGCGAAGTTCACCACATCCGACGTCTTGTAGATAATGGCGACGGCGACGCCGAAAAGACCGTAGCAGGCTCCAATGGCCAGACCTTCAATCAGCAGCATCTCAAACATGCCAAGACTCCCTTTTGGCCTTTTAAAACGGCCAGGTCTTCCAATATTTTTTAATCCGGATCCAGATGCCGAACATTCCCAGCGGCTCAAAAATCACAATGGCGATCATGATGAGCCCCAAAGCGATGCCGGAGAAGTTGGCCAGTCCAATCACGGTAAACCACTGCTTGGAGATGGCCACCAAGGCCCCGCCGATATAGGGCAGGTTTTCCACGTTTTTCAAAAGGTCGTACTGCAGATACGTAATCAGGACGGCGCCCATGATCGCCCCCAGTACGGAACCCAGACCGCCGACCACCACCATCACCAGGAAGATAATGGACAGAATCATATTAAAGGAAAAGGGATCGAAGAAGCTGACGACAAATCCGTAAAGGCCTCCCGCGATGCCGGCGTAAAAAGCGCTGACGGCAAAGGACATGGTTTTGAAAATCGTCAGGTTCACGCCCATGACCTCGGCAGCGATGTCGTCGTCGCGAATGGACATGAAGGCGCGCCCCACCCTTGTCTTCATAAGATTGCGCGCCCCGATGACGAGCAGGATCGCGATCACCAGGATGAGGTAGTAGATCTGCACGTCTCCCTTGAGCACCAGGCTCCAGGAGGAACCGGGAATTCCGAGGTCAAGAGGCGGCGCGGTGATGCCCATTCTGCCGCCGAAAACTTCCCATCGACCGATGATATGCATGATGGTAAGGCCGAAGCCCAGTGTGGCAATCGCCAGATAGGGCCCTTCGAGCCGCAGCGCCGGAAGACCGATGATAAAGCCCAGAAAAGCCGCGATCAGAGCAGCTATTATGATGGCGGGCAAAAAAGGAACATGCAAATGCATCATAATGATCGATGTGCCGTAGGCGCCCACCGCGAAAAAACCGGCATGTCCCAGGGATATCTGGCCGGTGTAACCCACCAGAATATTCAGGCCCACCGCAAGGATGACGTTCACCAGGATAATGTTGATCAGATAGATGTTGTATGAAGGCATGTAGAGAGGCAGCGTAAAGAGGAAAAGCAGGAAAAGGATCGTCCAGACCAGGACGGTGCCGCTCTTGAAAAGCTCGATGTCTTCATAGTAATCGCGCTTCATGTCCATAGGATCACCACGCCACTACTGTAGCCAACTAGAGGGTTAGATGCATCTGCTTCATTTGACGTAAACCGGTGGCGAATCATATAGAAACGAAATTTGTCTGTCAAGAAAATTTCATGATCAAAGAGAATTATTCTAGAAACAAAAGAAAATTTAAGGCGATACCCGGCGGGACCGGAACAAGGCCCGTGTTTTTTTCTTTCCGGTGTGCTAGGATCAGACGGCATTTTGATCAGGACGGACGGCATGAAAGACATCTTCTTGCACCCGCCCGGCAGGAGGAAAAACCGTTAATCACCGGTGGTCAAAGCGCGAGCATTTTGGAAAACGCGGAGGAACCATGAAATATATCGATCACGGAAAAGGCGGGCCCGCCTCCTGCATGACCCTGCAGGATGGACCCGTGCCGCAGATCAAAGCCGGCGAAGTGCTGATTGAAGTCGACTTCGCGGGTGTTAACCGTCCGGATATCTACCAACGCATGGGGGCGTATCCACCGCCGCCCGACGCGTCGCCTGTGCTGGGCCTCGAAGTCTCGGGCCGAATCGCCGCCGTCGCGGACGATGTGGCCACATGGACGATCGGAGATTCGGTTTGCGCGCTTGTGCCCGGCGGCGGATATGCCGAATACTGCGCCGCGCCCGCTCTGCATTGCCTGCCGGTTCCACGGGGGCTTTCCCTGGCACAAGCGTCTGCGCTTCCGGAAAACTATTTCACCGTCTGGTCGAATGTCTTCGACCGCGGCGCGCTCACGCCCGGTGAAAATTTTCTGGTTCACGGCGGCGCGGGAGGCATCGGCTATACCGCCATTCAACTGGCCAAAGCCTTCGGCGCCTACGTCTTTACAACCGTGGCCGGCCCCGATCAAATCGAGGCGGTGAAAAAACTGGGGGCGGATGTTGCGCTGGATTACGCGACACAGGACTGGGCCCGGGAAATCGAAAATCTGGTCGGCAGGCGGGGCATCGACTGCATCCTGGATTTCGTGGGCGGCGCCTACATTCAAAAGAATCTAAAGCTGCTGGCCAGAAACGGCCGGCTGGTACAGATTGCTTTCATGCAAGGCGCGAAAGTGGAGCTGGACTGCCTGCCGATTTTGACCCAAAACCTGACCTTCACCGGCTCGATGCTCCGTCCCCGCTCCCTCGAGGAAAAGGCCTCTATCGCCCGGGCCCTTTACAAAAACGTCTGGCCGCTCTTTGACGCGGGAAAGCTGCAGGTTTTGATCTCCGCCGTCTTTGAGCTTGCAGAAGCCGCGCAAGCCCACACGTTGATGGAATCGGCCGCTCATGTCGGCAAGATCGTCCTGAAAGTTCGCTGAACAAGGCTGCCGGCAACCATTTTGCGGCCTTTACACCAACCTTTTTTTCAGGTAATTGGGAATCGAGGCCCCGTATCAAAATTCTCTTCTTCGATCAGAGGGTGGCAACCAATGAAAACAACCTCCCCGAAAACAAAAGCCTCAAGAAAACCGGCTGCTCCAGCCGGCAAAACCAAACCCACAGGGAAAGCACCCCGCAAACCTTCCCCGACGACGGACCTGTCTCAGCTGGCCGATGCCCTGATCGCCAATTCCGGAAACGGAATCTATATCGTCCAGGAGGGCAAATTTGTCTATGTCAGTCCGCTGTACCAGCAGCTGACCGGATACGCTGAAAGCGAACTGATCGGCGCGCCTTCCCTGGATCATGTTCATCCCGACGACCGGGAGCGGGTCCGCCAGGAAGCGATTCATTGTTTAAAAGCGCCGCGCCGCGAACCCTACGAATACCGGTTCATCACCAAGCAAAAGGAAATCCTGTGGGTTCTGGAAAACATCACGTCAATCCTGTTCCGCGGCAGGCGCGCCGCGCTGGGAAACTTCATGGACATCACCGGGCGCAAGCGCGCGGAAGAGGCCCTTCGGCACAACGAAGAAAAATACCGCTTGATGATTGAAACCATCCAGGACGGTTATTTCGAGGTCGATCTGAACGGCAAATACACTTTTGTCAATGATGTGATCTGCCGGCAGCTGCAATACTCCCGCGAAGAATTGATCGGATCGGACAACCGCAAGCATCAAAACGAAGCAAACGCCAAAAAAACTTACCAGGCGTTTTTGGACGCTTACTCGACGGGCAAGCCCGTCCCGGCGCTGGAATTGGAAGTGATCCGCAAAGACGGCTCGACGCAAATTGTGGAAGTGTCGATATCTCTCATCCGGGACGCCGAAGGACAACCCATCGGGTTTCGCGGCATCTCCCGGGATATTACGGAGCGCAAGCAGGCCGCGCAGGCCGTTCTGGAAAGCGAGGCTCTGCAGCGCCGCCTGATGGAAGCGCTTCCGATCGGCTTGATTGTCGTCGATCCCGAAACGCGCGTCATCGATCATGCCAACGCAACCGCCGCCGTCATGTTCGGCGCCACGGTGGATCAAATCGTCGGACACCGGTGCCATACTTTTCTGTGCCCGGCCCAGGAAGGCGCCTGTCCCGTCTGCGATCTCGGCAAAGACGTCGACAATTCCGAAAGATGGATGGTCTGCGCGGACGGTCGCCATCGTCCGGTTCTGAAAACCGTCAAGAAAATAAAAATTCACGGCTCGGAAAAGCTGCTGGAATGCTTTGTGGACATCACCGAGCGCAAGAAAATAGAAACGGCCCTGCAGGCCAGCGAAGATCGCTTCCGAAGCATGGTGGAATCTCTTCCCGACCCCTATTCAGAAATCAATCTGGAAGGGGCCATCACGTTTGTCAACGAGGCCTTTGTGCATGAAACGGGATACAGCCGCGACGAACTGATGGGGAAAAAATTCAACATGCTCCTGGACGAAAGCAATGCCCGGCTGGCCAAACGGAAATACGGCGAAATCTACAAAACGGGACGTGGCGTAAAAAATCTCGAATTGGCATGGATCTCCAAAAGCGGCCGCGTCGTGCTGGCTGAAGTGTCCGTCAGTCCCATCCGCCGGGCCGACGGAACCATGACCGGCTTCCAATCCGTTTACCGCGACATCACCGAGCGCCGGCAAATGGAAATCGCGCTTTCCCGGGCCAAGGAGGAGGCGGAAGTGGCCAGCAACGCGAAGTCCGAATTCCTGGCCAGCATGAGCCACGAAATCCGAACCCCCTTGAACGCCATCCTGGGAATGGCGGACCTCCTGACGGAGACGCCTCTGAACAAAGAACAGCAGAAATTCGTGCAGATTTTCCGGGAGGCCGGGGAAAACCTTCTGAACATTATCAACGACATTCTCGATATTTCCAAGGTGGAGGCCGGGCATATCCATCTGGAGCACATTCCGTTCGACCTTGGAAAGCTGGTGGAGCAGACCGGGGACATTATGTCCGTCCGGGCCCATAAAAAAGAGTTGGAGCTGGCCTGCCGGGTCGCGCCGGGAGTGCCGACCAAACTGATGGGCGATCCCACGCGCCTGCGCCAGGTGCTCATCAACTTCATCGGCAACGCCGTCAAGTTCACCGAATCGGGAGAAGTCATGCTGGACGTGAAATTGACCGGTCCGTCCGCCGTCCACACGGAACAAAATACCGTGGACCTGACATTTTCCGTGAAGGATACGGGCATCGGGATTCCAGCGGATAAAATCCACAACATCTTTGAGCGGTTTACGCAGGCCGATTCTTCCACCACTCGCAAATACGGCGGAACGGGGCTGGGCCTGACCATTTCCAAATCCATCGTAGATCTGATGGGCGGAACGATTTCAGTGGAAAGCAAAGAGGGAAGGGGGAGCATTTTTTCCTTTACCGCGCCTTTTGCGATGCAGACGGAGATGACGCCCGCGGAAGACGCCTGCGCGCCGGTCGATTTGACGGGGCGCCGCGCCCTCGTAATCGATGACAACGCCAACAATCGTCTGATTCTCCGGGAGATGCTGACGCAATGGGAAATCGTCGTCTCTTCCGCGAACAGCGGGCCGGCCGGCCTGACCGCGCTTCGGGAAGCGCAGGAAGCCGGCAAGCCGTATGATTTTGTCATCCTCGATTATCAGATGCCCGGAATGGACGGACTGATGACGGCGGTGGAAATCCGCAAGGAGCCGAAGTGGTCGTCGCTGGCCATC
>JAAZOZ010000146.1 GCA_012797505.1 Smithella sp.
AAAAAATCTGGCGGAAAGCTCCAGGCTCTACGAGATACTCGGCATTCCCCGGGCGGGCGTGGAAGAAGTGGCCGAGCAAAAGGTGAAAGTTTCTTTTTTCCCCGTAGGGGATTCGGAAATCGAACTTCTGGAATCCACGGAGCCTTCCGGCCCCATTGCCAAATACATTGAAAAAAACGGCGAGGGCATTCAGCACATGGCCCTGCGCGTGGATGACCTGGAAGCGGCGCTGGCCGAACTGAAGGCCAAAGGCATCCGCCTGATCGATGAGAAGCCCCGCTACGGCGCGGGCGGCGCAAAAATCGCCTTCGTTCACCCCAAATCCACGGGCGGGATTCTGCTGGAGCTCTGCGAAAGATAAAACCCCGACGAGCGGACCGCCTTTTATTCATCTTGCGCAAAGAGCGCATTCCTGAGGAGGGGAACCATGAATATCGGAAGTCTGGCCGACGACAACATCCGCAGATTCGGCGAGTATGATTTTGTCTGCTTTGACGGCCGGTGGCACACGAACGTCGCCATGAACCAGGGGGCCAACCGCCTGGGCAACGCCCTGAAGAAGCTGGGCGTCAAAAAAGGCGACCGGGTCGGCGTGCAGCTTTTCAACTGCACCGAGCTGATCCAGACCTTCTTTGCCGCTTTCAAAATCGGAGCCATCCTCGTTCCGATCAATCCGTCGCTGAAGACACCCGAGCTGGCCTACATTTACCGCGACGCGGGCCTTTCGGCCCTGGTCAGTTCGCCCGACGATTTCGGCGGCATCCGGGAAGCCCGCAAAGAAGCGCCCGGGCTTGCGCATGTGATTTCCACCGGACCTCAGGCACCCGAAGACGGCCTTTCTTTCAACGGCATTTGCGCGGCACAACCGGATGCGCTTGCTCTCGCGGACACGGACAATGACGACACGGCCGTCATGATCTACACCGCCGGCACCACGGGAAACCCCAAGGGCGTGATGCTGACTCACTACAACTGGCACACCCACGTCACGGGATACTACGACCTCGTGTTTCTGGACTCCTGGGGCGTGTCGGTCCGCGGCGAGATCAGAGAACCGGACGGCGGACAGGCCGGAAAAGAGCCGCGGGAAGGAGAAGTCTTCGGCGTCAGCCGCGACCGGGTTTCGCTGATTACCCTCCCGCTGTTTCACGGCTACGGCATCTTCGCCCTGAATCTTGAATTCCTCACCGGCGGAAAGCTGGTCGTCATCAACCGCTGGGACCCCGAAGAAGCCATGAAGAGCATCGAAACATACAGGGTCACGGATTTCCGCGGCGTGCCGACCATGTACATCCAGATCCTCAACCATCCATCGCTGGCCAAGTACGATTTGCGTTCGCTTCGGACCTGCATCTGCGGCGCGGCGCCGATGCCGCTTGCCGTGGCGCGCGCCTGGAAGGAAAAATTCGGCATCGACATCTGGGAGGGCTACGGCCTGAGCGAGGCGACGACCGTCAACTGCGGCAATATCGCGGAACGGCGGCCGCCCAAGTACGGCTCCATCGGCAAGTGCTACCAGAAATGCAACGCCATTAAAATCTTCGACAGCCAGGACCGCGAACTGCCCGCCGGCCAGACGGGAGAAATCGTCATCAGGGGGCCGGGCGTCATGAAGGGCTACTGGAACAAGCCCGTGGAAACGGCGGCCGCGATCCGCAACGGCTGGCTGCACACGGGAGATGTGGGCCGCATGGACGACGACGGCTATCTGTACATCACCGACCGGAAGAAAGACCTGATCATCCGGGGCGGAGAAAACATCTATCCCAAGGAGATCGAAAATATCCTGTACCGGCATCCCGACGTGCTTGAAGCGGGCGTCATCGGCGTTCCCGACCCGGTGTACGGCGAATCGGTCAAGGCGTTCGTCGCCCTGAAAACGCCCGGTTCCGTCACTGAGGAGGAGCTGCTGGAATTCTGCAAAAAGGAGCTGCCTTCGTATAAAAGGCCCAAAGCCGTTCAGTTTCTGGAGTCCCTGCCCAAAAGCGCGGTGGGAAAAATTCTGCGCCGCGAACTGCGGAACATCAAGTAGCGACACCGCCAACCCAAGAAACGGCGTACAAAACGGACCGCCATCGGATCGGGCGTTACAGCCGGATGTTTTCTTTCCCGTTCACGACAAAGAACCGGCCGTTGACGGCGCGGATGACGCTCAGGATATTAAACCGGCGCAAAAGCTCGACGCTCAGCGTGGTCGGCGAGGCGCGCGAAATCAGAACCGGCGCGCAGGCGTTGATGATTTTGAAGGCGATCTCGCT
>JAAZOZ010000147.1 GCA_012797505.1 Smithella sp.
ACAGGAGTTTCGGGGATAAACCAATTCGTGCGACGATTTTGGAGTAATAACGGCAGCTTGCGGCACATATCTCTGTAAGACCCATCTGAAGACATATCTAATAGATTAGGAAAACAATGAAAATACGTATATATTTGTAAATTTTATGCTTGACATGTAAGACCCTACTTGATATGGTCTCTGCATGGCGCACTTTCATATAAAAACCAAGAAGGGAAGACCCTACCTGTATGTCCGGGAGATCGCCCGGGTCGATGGCAAGCCCAAAGTTGTCTCCCAGGTCTATATCGGATCACCGGAAAGAGTTTCCGGATTGACACAGGGACAGGAATCAGATGTTGTAGCCTTGAAGGTCGAGCAATTCGGCGCGATCTGGCTGGCCTGCCAAATCGACGCAGGGGTTGATCTTTGCTCTATTGTTGATGGAATCGTTTCCCCGGCAGACCGCGAGACGGGACCATCCGTTGGTAAGTATTTTCTGTATTGCGTTTTTAACCGGATGATTCAATCTGTCAGTAAAAACAAGCTGGCTTCCTGGTATCAGAGCACCGCCATCCAGCATATCCGACCCATTGACCTTGAGGAGCTCACCAGCAAACGATACTGGGAAAAATGGGATCGGGTTTCCGAGAAGCATATAGAACAGATCACCCAAGTGTTTTTTGAACGGATATGGCAGTTGGACACTCCCCGCGCCGACTGCGTTCTGTTCGACACCACGAACTATTACACCTATATGGCCGGCCATACCGAGTCGGAACTGGCCATGCGCGGCAAAAACAAAGAAGGAAAACATCACTTAAGGCAAATCGGCTTGGGGCTTCTGGTGGCCAGAGATTCGCGATTGCCTTTGTATTACAGCGTTTATCCGGGCAATATCCATGACAGCAAGCATTTCGAAAGCATTATGGATGAGATGTTCGGCATCGTGTGCGGCTTAAACAAAACCAAAGAACGGCTCACGGTGGTCATCGACAAGGGAATGAACGCCGATGGCAACTACAGTTGGATTGACGAGCATTCGCGCATGCATTTCATTACCACCTACTCTACCTATTTCGCCCAGGATCTGGCCGCGACGCCGCTGAAGCATTTTGAGCCGGTGGACATTGCCTATAACCGTCGTCTCATTGAAGAAGGTAAGGAACAGGATCAGCTTCTGGCTTACAGGACCAAAGGCGAATATTGGGGCAAAGAACGCACGGTAATTGTCACCTATAACCCTGCCTCCCGCCGCAAGCAGGAATATACTTTTAATGACAAACTGGAGGTCATCCGCCAGGAGTTGCTTTCCATGCGAACCAAGGTGCGCGATAAACAATCTCACTGGAAAAATGAAGATGCCATAAAAGAGCGATACTCGCGCATGTGTGAGCAAATGCACATGTTTTCAGACATTTACGAGCTTACGTTTGAAAACGCCGCAGACGGCCTATCCATGAGTTTCCGTAAAAATGCCTATTTGGTTGAGCGCAAACTTTCGATGTTCGGTAAGAATATCATCATCACAGATAACATGGATTGGATGACGGCGGATATTGTGCAGGCCAGTCTGGACCGTTGGCAAGTTGAGGATCGATTTCGCATGAGCAAGGATGATGAGCTTGTGGGGGTGTGTCCCATGCGCCATTGGACGGACAGCAAAATCCGTTGTCATCTGTTTACCTGCGTGGCGGCTATGACATACCTGCGCCGGATTGAGCTGAAACTGGAGGCGGCAGGGGTTAAGCGCACGGCCTCAGATGTTATGGATGATATGCAAAGATTGCATCAAACCCTGGTTATGAAAAGAGGTTCGCGAACCCCTGAACGTCGCATTGAAACGCCCAGTAAGACCCAGGCGGAAGTCCTATCGGCATTCGGGTGCTTCGTGGACACCGGTGGGGTCTTACAGAAAACAAAACGCTAAACCATCATTATAAAAGGAGTTAATGCTTTTTTGGCTTGTTATCCCCGAAACTCCTGTTAGAGGACAGAAAGGCGCTGTCCCAGCTTTCCCGCTCCACGGGAACGCATGTCGTCGCGGCATCCACCAAAGACCAGTTCGCCGCCGAGGTGAAGGACCTGGGGCACGGGGTGTTCACCTATACTTTGCTGGAAGGCTTGAAGGGAAAAGCCGCGGGCGGCAGTGATACCGTCACGGTGCTTAAACTGATGGGCTATATCGAAGAACAGCTTCCGGAAATAACCAAAAGGTATAAGCAGGAAGCCCCGTTTCCCGTCGTGGACTCCCGTGGAATGGATTTCCCGCTGGTGATCGTGAGATAGAAGCGCTCTTCCCTTCTGCCGCCCGGAATTCTATTTATTCTTTTTGTCTTTTTTCCCTTTGCTTTTTCCCTTGCCCTGCGGACCGTAAAGATCATCTCCGCGTTTGAGGGCGTGGAATTCCTTTGAGCCGGGTTTGATGCCCAGACTTTTGGCCAGCGCCCCCCATCCCTGCCCCTTCTTGGTTTTGTACTGCTCGGTGACAACATCGATCGGCTTTCCCGACATTTCTCCCAGACGCAGAGCGACATAGGCATCCGCCGGTTTGGGGAAATTGCTGAGAACGGCGTTCACCTGCGCATCACCGATATGAAAACGCGTGGCAAGCCGGGCGTGGAATCCGGACGGGTCCGCCTGCGCCTGAACATTGAAATTCGGCATCCAGTCGAAATCCGCCGCAGGAAGCTGAACGGGCGCCATCACCAGCAACACTAAGAACGCATAGAAAAACATTTTCCTTTTCATATCATCCTCCTTGAATCAAAATGTCAAAAGCACAGCCCGCATCCCTACCGGTTCAGGGGGCAGACTTTCATACATTCATCGCAGTCGATCCAGTAATCGTGGCCGGCGGTGTTGATGACGCGCTCGATATGCTTGAGACCCGCGGCATCCTTGAGGGCCAGCGGATAAATCGCATGCTTGATGGCATGACCCAGGCAGATCATCTTGCGGAAATCGCCTTCGTCGGTAAAAGCGCCGGCCGGACAGATTTTGAGGCAGGCGCGGCATTTTTCGGGACAGGGAAGCCGGTCGTTCACCGGATCACCGGGCAGCTCGGCGTCAGTAACCACGGCCGCGAGACGCAGGCGGGAGCCATAGACCGGATGGTACACCTGGCCGCTGCGGCCGAAGGCGCCCAGGCCGGCCCGGACGGCGGCATGTTTGAGCGACAGGATGCCCCAGGGTTCAAAGTTGTGAAAAACCATCGGCGCGTAGCTGGGAATCATCACGGCGGCGTACTTTCCCTGCGCTTCGATGAAATTGCACAACTCCAGCGCGATTTCATCGAGCCGCCGGTAGGCCGTGTGATACGAACGGTGCAGGCCGTACAGATTGTAATCGGGTGATGTCAGAATTCCCCGGGGAATCTGAAGGCCAAGCACGATCACCGTCTGTGCGTTTTTGCAGATCTTTGCCGGATGGTGCTGTTCGGGCGCTTGAGCGAAACGCTCCACCGGCGCGAATCCGACGGCCGACACCGTGTTTCCCAGATGACTGACGATAACTTCTTTCAGGTCGTTTGTCATGTCGTTTTCCTTTTCCTTCCGGTTTTGAAGCGGCTGCGTCCGGAAACGCACGCCCGACGGCCGGGCGCGGGCCGGCAGAAAATATTGCTGTTTTCGACTTTGATAGTCACGGGCATCATCCCGGTATCTTGCAGGCTGATAATTGGTGTACAAATTATAGCAAAGGTGTTATGGCGTCAACACCTATATTTCAGGAGGATCGTCGTGAATCAATCCGCCAGTCTCGATTTTCTGTTTCATCCGCGCTCCATCGCGATCGCCGGCGTGTCGGAAAACGCCAACAAGTTCAATTTCGGCAAGCGCTATCTGCAGGGCCTTATAGAGTTCGGCTTTCCGGGAAAAATCTATCCGCTGAATCCCGCCGGGGGCGAAGCGGAAGGCATCCCCCTCTACAAAAGCCTCCGGGAGATTCCCGGCGACGTCGATTACATCATTTCGGCCATTCCCGCCCCTTATACGCCGAAGCTGGTCGATGAAGCGGCTGAGAAGGGCGTGAAGGCCATCCATTTCTTCACCTCCGGCTTCAGCGAGATTGAAGACGCCGAAGGCGAACGCCTGCAAGCGGAGGTCATCGCCAGGGCGAAAAAAGGCGGCATCCGCGTGATCGGACCCAATTGTCTGGGGATTTATTGTCCGGCGGCGGGCATCAGCTTTAACGGCGACTTCGCCCGGACCGCGGGACCGGTGGCCATGATTTCCCAAAGCGGAGGCAACGCCGCGCACTGCATCCAGGAAGGCGCCGCGCGCGGCGTATACTTCAGCAAAGTGATCAGCATGGGCAACGGCGCGGACCTCAACGAGTCCGACTTCCTGGAATATCTGACCCGG
>JAAZOZ010000011.1 GCA_012797505.1 Smithella sp.
GAGAGCTTTGAAAAATGTCATTTCGAGGAGCGTGAGCGACGAGAAATCTTAAGGATGGCCGTTTGTTCAAGATTTCTCCCTTCGGTCGAAATGACAAAGAAGAAGTCGAAATGACAGAAATGGCCGTTATTCAAAGCTCTCCCACACTTGCTTCAGCCTTTTCGAAATGTCGCGCTTCCCCGCCGCATTCCTTGTCGCGCATCATACCCGACTCTTCCGCCTGGGGCCACCCTTTTTCAAGGATCCATTTTTTCGACTTTTTACGAGGCCGTCCATTTTGGAGAATCGGACGATCTCCTCCGGCACAAATTCCCCGGAGGAAAAATATCCTGTTGATCACAGGCGCATTTTTCAGTTATAAGAGAAAAGTGGAAAGGCCCGCAGACCTGTAAAGAAAACGAAACGGAACCGCCATTTGGGGATTGCATAAATTTGTTTCAGAAAGGAGATGGGATGAAAAAGATCGGCGCACTCGTTGTTATGATCGGATGTTTCATGATTTGCGGAAAAGCTTTGGCCGGAGGCAGCGCTCCGAATTTTGCAGGAACCTGGATGGGGGAGTATTGCACGATGAGTTCCAAAGAAGGTCTCCGCTGCGGGAAACCGATGGAGATTGTCATCGATGAACAGCAGAAGGGTCTTGTGCGGGGGTATATCAAGATCGGGGATAAGGCGTATCCGTTGTCCGGCACGATCAGCGAGAACAGGACCATTTCTTATACCGACGCGCTGGCTTCTGTCGGCGTTTTGCGGCTGGTTGGTGGAAAAGTCCTGCAGATGAAGGCCGTCAACCGCTGCGTGGCCGGCAATGCCGAATGCGCCCACAGCGGCACGTTCCGGAGAAAAAAATAGCATGAAAAAGATCGTTCAATTCGCCTGCCTGCCGCTTCTGGCTTTTTTTCTCTTCCCGGCGCCCCTGGCCGCCTCGGCGGACTGGGTGGAATACCTTCGGGACGCGGACGGAAACGTTTTTTCCTATCACAGGAAGCTCAATGTTGACAAAACGAACGGAAAACACATCGTCCAGGCATTGGGAAAAGAAAACCTTTCCGGTCCGGGCAGGGAAAAAACCCTTCAATCCCTGAGAGAAAAGGGATTGCCCGCCGCGGAATACGAACAGATGTCCAGGAAAATGTTTACCTGTGAAATCGACTGCGGGAAAAATTTGATCCGAAAAGCTTCGTTAATCGCTTATGACACGAACGGCAAAGTGATTTTTTCGGGAAAAACATCCTCTCCGGAATGGAAGCCCATCCTTCCTGATTCTACAGAAGACGCCCTCCGAAAAGCCGTCTGCGAATGAATCCCCTTCGCCCCCCGGAATCTTCAGAGCCGGAACATCGGAAGCGGAAAGGGTCAATCAGTTTTGATGAACTCGTAAAAAGCAATTGAAACCGTCACTCCGGCGAATACCCTAACCACCTGAAGGTGGCGCGAGGGCACAAGCGCCGGAGTCCAGGTGTCGTCCCCGCGGAGGCAGGGGAACCAGTTCCTTTATTCCCTTACCGGATACCGTCCCCCGACTTCTCGAGGGCAGGCTTCGTCGGTACGACGAAAAGGGTGCGAAAATGACTTGTTACGAGGTCGTCAGCTTTTGCACCAGGCAACTTTTTTCTTGACTTGCCTCTGCCGTTCATTTATCTAGCATACAAAATAATCAGACCGGCGGGTTCCATGATCAGCTATCAGGATGTTATTATTTTCATTCTCAGCAAAGCCTACCAGCGGGTTTACGGAATATTCAAGTCCCGCTTGCAGCCTTACGGTCTGACGCCTATGCAGGGCCTTGTCTTGCACGCTCTCTATGAGGAAGAAGGGCTTTCCGCAGGCGAACTGGGAAAGAGGTTGTCTCTGGACAGCGCCACGCTGTCCGGCGTTATGGACCGAATGGCGGAAAGCGGCTGGATCCTCAAGAACGTGAAAGACGACCGGCGGGTTTTAAACATCCGGCTGACGGACAAGGCGCTGTCGTTTCGTGACAAAATTATTAATGATACCGAAGAGTTAAACCAGGAAATCCTTTCCATGTTCAGTATGGAAGAAAGACTGCTTCTGATTCGGATGCTGAAAGATCTTCGAAAGTGACGATTTTGCTTCATATTTAGCATGCAAGATAAATTTTTCGTGGGAGGGTCAACAATGTTTGACAGGGCGGGCAACACTAAGATCCACAAAAGAAACTATCCGGCCACGGACTATGAAAGGCTATTTTATCCGCGCAAGGTGGCGATCCTGGGAGTTTCTTCGGGAGAAAACAGCATCGGCTTCGGGGCCGGCATTCTAAAATCCATTCTCGCCATGGGATTTGAAGGGAAAATATTCCCCGTCAATCCCAAAGGCGGCCAAATCGCCGGGCTGAACATTTACAAAAGCGTGGAGGATATTCCGGAGGACATCGACTTTGCCATCGTGTCCGTAGCGGCCCGGTTCGTTCCCGAAGCGCTGGAAGCCTGCCGGAAAAAGGGCGCCGCCGGCGCGGAAATTCTCTCCTCCGGCTTCAGCGAACTGGGAACCCCGGAAGGACAGGCTCTGGAAAAACAGATTCAGGAAGTGGCCGCGAAGGGCATCCGCGTGGTCGGTCCCAACTGCTTCGGCATTTACTGCCCCAGAAGCGCCCTGACGCTGCTGCCGGGACCGGACCTTTCCCGCGAAAGCGGACCCGTCGGCTTTCTGGCGCAAAGCGGAGGCATGTCGATCGATTTTGCGCACGCGGCAAAATGGATGGGGGTCCGGTTCAGCAAGATGGTGAGCTTCGGCAACGGGGCGGACCTGCGCGAAGCGGAACTGCTCCACCACCTGGCCGGCGACCCGGAGACCAAAGTGATCACCATGTATATTGAAGGCATAAAGGACGGCGAGGCCTTTTTCCGCGAAATGAAGGCCGCGGCAAGTCAAAAACCGGTGATTATTTACAAAGGGGGATTATCCCGCGCCGGCGCCCGGGCGGTCGCCAGCCACACCGCGTCCATGGGCGGAAGCCGCGTCATCTGGCAGTCGATGATCAGGCAGGCGGGCGCCATTCAGGTGGCCGACTCGGAGGAAATGGCGCAGGTCACCATGGCCTTCTCCATGCTGCCGCAAAAGTCCTTCAGAAACATTACCGTTATCGGCGGGGGCGGCGCGATCGGCGTTACCGCCTGCGACCTGGCGGAAACACACGGCATCGAAATTCCTTCGCTTTCCGCGGAACTCCAGGAGCGCATCGGGAATCATCTTCCCAAACCCGGCTCCAGCGCGACCAACCCCATCGACGTTGCCAATCCGTTTGTCGGGCCGCAACCCCTCCGGGAAATTTTGCTGGCCGCGGCGGAAGATCCGCGAATCGATCTGCAGATGATCGTTTCCCTTCTTTTCCATTACCAAGGCCTGGCCCAGGCCATGAACCTGTCGGTCAACACCGTAACGCCCTTTCGGGAGCTGGCCCAGGCAGTCCGCGACGTGGTGGACCGGACCGGCAAGCCGGTGATTGCGGTGCTTCCCAACGTGAAACGGGGATTGGAAAGCATGGACGTGACCGAAATGATGGCCATGGCCCGACAGGAATATGTCAACTGCGGCATCCCGGTTTTTGATGAAATGCATGACGCCATTCGGGCTGTCGCCCGCGTCAACACCTATTACGGAGGAAGAAAAAAATGAAAAACGATAAGGCAAACCGGATCATCGAGAAGGCCCTGAAGCAGGGGCGCAAAACGCTTTCGGAATACGAGGCCAAACAGGTCCTGTCCGCGTACGGCATCCCGATTACAAAAGAAGTTCTGGCCAAAGACAAGGCCGGCCTGGAAAGCGGCCTGAAGAAAATCGGCTTTCCTCTGGTGATGAAGGGCTGCTCCGCGGACATTGCCCACAAGACCGAAAAAGGGTTGATCCACGTCGATATCCGAACGGCCGCGGAAGCGAAAAAAGCGTTTCGTGAAATTCTGGCCGGCATGGAAGGTTACGAAGGCGGCGTACTGATGCAGGAGATGATCAAAGGCCGGCGCGAACTGGTCATGGGACTGACGCGCGATCCGCAGTTCGGCCCCTGCGTAATGTTCGGCCTGGGAGGCATCTTCACGGAAATCCTCCACGATGTTTCCTTCCGCCGCGCGCCGCTGGAAATCCGGGACACGAAAGAAATGATGCAGGAAATCAAAGGGCACAAGATTCTGGACGCCGTGCGCGGCATGGAAGCGGCGGATCAAAAGCTGCTTTCCGAAATGCTCATCAGCGTCGGCCGCATCGGTCTGGACTTTGACAGCGTCATGGAAATCGACCTCAACCCGGTGATTCTCTCCGGGTCAAAGCCGGTGGTCGTGGACGCGCTGATCGTTTTGAAGTAATCGGTAATTGGTGGATGGTGGATGGTGGATGGTGAATGGTAGGGAACGGCTTGTGACCTCGCGCCACCTTCAGGTGGTTAGGTTATCGCGACCGTTCCCTACAAGGACGTGAGGGACAGGCTATAAGCGATGGGCTATGGGCGATAGGAAAAAACTCTTAGCTCGTCGCTCATTGCTCGTTACTTTCCGAAGGAATATCTGCCTTGGACTGCAAAAAAGAAAGAAACCTGGACATCTGCGGCTGCACCTACGAGCCCTGCAGCCGCAAGGGAATCTGCTGCGACTGCGTCGCCTACCACCTGAAAAAGAGGCAGTTGCCGGGCTGCTTTTTCCCGAAAGACGCCGAACGAACCTTTGACCGCTCCTTCGAGCATTTCGCGGATCTGGTCGCCCAAAAGAAGATATGAACCGGCGGAACAACGGCGCGGCCCTTGCTCTGTCGCCCGGTTGAAAGAAATCCTTTGCATCATGTCTCTTCGTCAAAAGCGAACGAAGTGAAGCAATCTCATCAGCATTTTATATGTAAGGAGATCGCCACGTCGCTTCGCTTCTCGCGATGAACAAAGTGTAAAGATGCAAAGTCTTCAGTTCGCTCAGGCCGCCTTTGGTTTTTCATCCCACGATTTTCATTGACAAGCACCGGCCAAACGGCTTAAATGCGTCTGCAAATACATCCTTTTCAATATCGGCATGTTGTATCCAGACGAGAAAAGAATGCCATGACGACTCCGCCAAACCAAGATTGTCAAGCCGATTACCAGGTTTCTTTCAAAAAGGGAAAACCGGATCTTCTCGTTGGCCTGAAAGGAGAGTTCAGCCTGAAAAATCTTTCGGCCTTCGCCCGCGATATCCGACAGGCCATTTCCGATCCATCGATTCAGGGTGTGACGGTCGATTTTTCTCAAGTTTGCTACCTGGACAGCGCGGCGGCGCTGGCTTTTGTTCAACTTGAAAAAGAGGCGGCAGAACGGAAAATCACCTGCAGCCTGGTCAACCTGAGCGCGGAGGCCAAAGGTATTTTCAGCGTGATCCACCCCGACGCTCTGACCCTGCGGCCTTTCAAATCGGAGTACAGCCGCGAAGGACTGGTTTCTCAGATCGGCCAGGCCTCGTTATCGATCGGCAGGGACTTCGTGAATTTCATCACGTTTATCGGCGATCTGCTGATCGCCCTGGCCTACACCCTGATGCATCCCGGAACGCTTCGGGGCAAGGATGTTCTTTTTTATGTGCAGCGCGCGGGTGTGGACGGCCTGCCGATTGTCGCCATGATCGGCGCCCTGATGGGCCTGATCATGGCCTTCATGTCCTATCTGCAGTTCAAGCAGTTCGGCGCGAATATTTACGTCCCTACACTGGTGAGCTTTGCCATGATCAAGGAACTGGGGCCGATCATGACGGCGATTCTGGTCGCGGGACGCTCCGGCTCCGCCTTTGCCGCGGAAATCGGCACCATGCTGGTCAACGAAGAAGTGGACGCGCTGCAGACCATGGGATTTGACCCGGTCCGTTTTCTGGCCGTTCCGAAGGTTCTGGCCGCCGTCATCGTCGTGCCGATCCTGACCGTTTACGCAGACGTCGCCGGCATTCTCGGCGGCCTGATCATCGGCGTCACGACTCTCGATTTGACGTTCAAAACCTATATTTCCCAGTCCATCAAAACCATCCAGGTGTTTGATGTGGTCACCAGCCTGATCAAAGCCGCGGTCTTTGCCGGACTCATTTCCGCCATCGGCTGTCAGCGGGGATTTCAGGTGCGCGCCGGCGCCCAGGATGTCGGCAAGTTTACGACCTCCGCCGTGGTGGCGGCCATTTTTTTAATCGTGCTGGCGGATTCCATTTTTGCCGTCATGCTGTACTATGTCAAAAGATACGGGATTTTCTAGGAAGACGGATATAAGGAGCGCCATGCCGGAACCAACGGAAAAAACGCCCATCCTTTCGGTCAAAAACCTGACGCAGCGCTTCGGCGACAACATCGTCTTTGAAAACGTGAGCTTCGACGTGTGCCGGGGGGAGGTTTTGGTCATCGTGGGCAGCAGCGGCTGCGGCAAATCGACGCTGCTCAAAATCATGATCGGCCTGCAGAAGCCTTACGCCGGCCAGGTCCTGTATCAGGGAACCGACATCATCCGGGCGTCGGATGAGGCCCTCAACGATTACCGTAAAAACATCGGCGTTCTCTTTCAGTCCGGCGCGCTGTTCAGCTCCATGTCCATCAAGGAAAACATCGCGCTGCCGCTGCAGGAATACACCGACCTCGATGCCGAAACCATCGACCTGGTCATTCGGATGAAACTGGGCATGGTCAACCTGGCCGGCTACGAAAATCACAACCCGTCCGAGCTGTCCGGCGGCATGAAGAAAAGAGCGGGCATCGCCCGCGCGATGGCCCTCGATCCGCGCGTGCTTTTCCTGGACGAACTGTCCGCCGGCCTCGATCCGATCACCGCGGTGGAGCTCGACGACCTGATCATCAAGACGAACGAGGCCCTGGGAACCACCATGGTGATCGTCACCCACGAACTGGAATCTATTTACAAAATAGCCCATAGAGTGCTAATGCTCGACAAAGAAGCCCGGGGGATCATCGCGGAAGGCCGGCCCCTGGAACTAAAGGAACAGGCGACGGACCCGCGGGTCAGAAGTTTCTTCCTGCGGCAGTTGCCCGAACATCAGGACGAACAGAGGTTTTATGCCAACTAGAAGCTCTAAATTTTTAATCGGCCTTTTCGTCATCATCGGCGCGCTGATCTGCGCCGGCGTGATCATCTGGGTCGGCGCGGCCAAATTTTTCACCAAGGGCGCCCTCTACAACGTCTATTTTGACGAGTCCGTCCAGGGATTGCAGGTGGACTCAGCCATCAAATACCGGGGAGTCGAAATCGGGAAAGTTCAGAGCATTGACGTGGCGCCCGACTATCGCCTGATCGAAGTCACCATGAAAATCGACCTGGAAGGAGATTTGCAGAAGCAGACCATCGCTTCGCTCAAAACCGCCGGCATCACCGGCATTGTCTTTATCGAACTCGACCGGATCAAACCCGGCGAACTGGCTGATTCTCCCAAACTTTCCTTCAAGCCGGATTACCCGGTCATCCCGTCGCACCGTTCGGAAATCAGCAAGCTGATCACCGACACGAACGCAATCATGCAAAACATTAAAAAGATCGACTTCGAGGGCATTTCCAACCAGTTGAAAAACACTTCGCAGGCCATCGAAAATTTTGTGGAAGGCAAGCGCATCACGAACATGATGGCCCACCTGGAAAACACCTCCGCCAATCTGGATGAAACGATCGCCAAAATCAGCAAGACCGTCGCCGAAGGCAAGGTGGACCAGGCCGTCACGGAAACCCTGGGCGTTTTGACCGACGCCCGCAGGCTGGTCGGTCAGGCCAGGGATGGAATCTCCGCCCTGAACCTGCGTGAAAAATCGGCGCAAATGGACGCTATCCTGGAAGACATCGACAAAAAGACAAAAACCATCACCACCGGCCTTCAGGACACGTCGGAAAATCTGCGGGTCACGTCGGAAAATCTGCAGAGGCTTTCCGAAAGCCTGAACCGGGAGCCGTCGGACCTGATTTTCAGCAAACCGGCGCCGCCGCGAAAGCCCATGGAATAAAGAAAGGAACGAGCAATGGAAAAAACTTTGCAAAGGCCGGCCCGCTTGTGGAAACAAAGATCCATCCCGCTCTGGATCGTCATCGCTTTGTCTCTGTTGTGTCTTTCCGGATGCGCCGGCAGCGGCAAACCGCAATACGACGTGCAAAAATACCTGCTGACCTATCCGTCACCCTCCTTTGAGGCGTCGGAGAAACTTCCCGTGTCCGTCAAGGTAAACCGGTTTTCCATTGCCGCCGCGTACAATTCGACCGGCATGATTTTCCGCGACGACGCCTACGGCCTGGACGCCTTCAATTATTCGCGCTGGGCCGTCAACCCTGCCGATATGATCGGCGATCTCCTTCTGGCCGATATGAGAGCCGGCAATCTTTTTCAGGCGGTTCTGTCCCGGTATGATCTGGAAGAAGGGCGGTTTATCCTCTCGGGCGGCATTGAAGAATTTTACCTGCGGGCGGAGAAGAAAAACAAAGTCGCACGGATCGTTCTTTCCATTTCGCTTCAGGACTCCGCAGAGAAAGAAACCGGCAAAAGAATAATGTACCAAAAGACCTACACCCGGGAAATGCCTCTGCAGGACGCATCGCCCAAAGGATACTGCGCCGCCGCAAGCCAAGCCATGCAGGCCGTTTCCCGCGAAATCCTCCGCGACGTTTACGCGGCCGTTAAAACGAAGGCGCCATAAACAGCGGGGGTTTTATGAAAGAAATTTCCGTCCGGAGCGCTTCACGTTTTGAAATGATCGACATCACCGAAGCCATCCGGCAGGCGACGCGCGAAGAAAAGATCGAATCGGGCGTTGTTCTCGTTTACACGCCCCACACCACCGCCGCGGTAACGATCAACGAAAACGCGGATCCGGACGTGCCACGCGATCTTCTGGCGGCGCTCGATCGCGCCGTGCCCCTGTCCGCGAACTACCGGCATTCGGAAGGCAATTCCGCCGCGCACGTCAAATCGTCGCTGGTCGGCGCCTCCGAAATGGTCATCGTGGAAAACGGCCGCCTTGTTCTGGGCACCTGGCAATCCATCTTCTTCTGCGAATTCGACGGCCCCCGGACAAGAAAAGTCTTTATTAAATTAATGTAGGGATCGGTCCCCGAACGATCCGGGTCGGCAATCTCTTTGCGATGTACAGCCTCCGGCTGAAATTAGCGGAGACCTTTGAAGAACGGTTCAAGAGTTGTAACATTGTCATCCCGGCGGAGGCCGGGATCCAGTGTTGTCAAGGACTATCTGGATTCCGGATCAAGTCCAGAGGAATGACGGGAAAAGGACTTATTCAAACCAGGTCTCTAGCGGCAAGGAATAATTCCTTTTGCTGTGCCGCTCAAGACTGCCGTCTTTCGCGTAGCACGATCCGCTCAGGTCTTTGCCGCCAGTTTTGACGTAAGAATCCGAAACCCGTTTTCCCTGTAATATTGACGCAGTTCGGGGGGTAAAAGCGAGCCGAGCTTGACGGAATAATCCTTTTTACCGAGCTTTTGCAATCCCGCCAGCAGCCGTTTAACGATTTTGCCGTCCGCCTCCAAAGGCACGCCTCTTTTGAGCAGAAATTCCATGTCGTAGGCGTCGCGGATTTCCCCGCGAGTGAGAAAAGCTTCAATTTTTGATTTCATCATGTCGTCCAACGCGACGGTTTTCATGAATACCTGAACCGTTGAGTTGGAACTGTAAGCAATACTGGTTTCGGTCTTTACCGGCCTGACCTCTTTGCGGATTTTAATTTTCAGCGAGCGCGGGTATGCCGCCGATTTCAATTCAACCACAAGGCTGAATCGTTTATTTGCCGCATCCATAATTTGATAATGCGGCGATAGATGCGACCCGAGTTTATGGGCGTATGTCGTCCAATCCATGCCGGCCCTGGCCGCCCAGAAATCCAAATCAACCGAATAGCGATCGAGCCCGTGGCACAGGCGCAGCATGGTCCCGCCGGTGAAAACCAGCGCATCCAGAAGCCGTCCGCTTTGCATGCGGCTGAGAATTTCCAGTTCAAACTGTTCGTGCAATGTCAAATCCCGCACAGCCGTTTCACCGTTTCTTTCGTTTTTTGCGGATACTCTTGAAGCAGGCTTTTCAGGCTGTTCATCTCCAGCTTGCTCAAATCCAAAGAATCTTTATCAAATTTGTATTTGCCGAAGGAGTACAGATAGGCCGCATCCAGAAGCGCCTTTTCCGCCGTTGCGATAAACACGCCCCCGCTTCGAACAAATCCGCCGTAGTATCGCCCGGCGATTTTTGTATATTGAAAAACGCTTTCCCGAACGGCGTATGTCACCGTCCGTTTCCGGCCGACGCTTTCAAAGAAGCCCTGCTGCGCCTGGGTGGTTACTTCATGATACGCCAGCGCCGTCATCAGGGAAATGTAGGATGGAACCTGCAGAACATTGGCGATTTTAAAAAAATCGAGGCGCTTCATGTTTTCCCAGCGCCAGGCAGTTGTGTACAAGTTATTCTTCAAGCGAAGCAGCAACCCTTTTCGCGTATAGCGGCTGCAAAGCACGCGGGCGGACGCGGTCGTTATGCCGGCATTTCGCGCCGCGTCCTCCAGTGTAAAATATTCTTTTTTGCCGAGTTCCTGCAATCGGATCATTTATTCGCCAGGCACATATAATTATCATTATTGTTAATTATATATTCCTGGTAATATTTTGCAAGCCATTTCATGCACCCCGTTATTGAAAAATTGCTTTCAGCCGCTTTTTAACCGTCGCCGGAAACGGTTCGGCCAAACGAGCCAGTTTTTTGCGGTCGATAGCGTCAAAATCCAGCTCATCGGGAAACGGCACGCGTTTTCGTAAATAAATGGTGTCGAGCAGCGCCTTTTCCGGCGTTGCAAGATTGTAGCCTTCTTTTGCCTCAAAGCCCGTAAAAAGCTTCGGGGCAATTCGGGAAAATTCGATGGTAACGCCGCCCGAAACGACGTTGCGCGACGGTCCCACCGACGTCGAAAGCGTCAGCACGGTTAAGACCGTGGGCGCCTGCAGCAGAACACCGTGGCGATTGAGCGCCCATTTCCCTTGATGGGAGAGGGGTGGGTGAGGGTAACGTCGCAATCCCTTCGTAATGTACAGCCTCCGGCTGAAATTAGCGGTAAGGAATAATTCATCCCTTTTGCTGTGCCGCTCAAGACTGCCGTCTTTCGCGAAGCACGACCCGCTCAGGTCTTTGTCGTCAGAAGCGGCGGAATGTGTCGCATATTGAGGCTTGAC